>CAZXWT010000005.1:0-4474 GCA_964644475.1 uncultured Sediminibacterium sp.
ATTGAAGAATTATACGAATTAGTAGATGCTATCATTGAAGAAGACTGGGAGGGAATTAAGGAAGAATTGGGAGATATCTTATTACATGTATTGTTTTATGCAAAAATTGGTACAGAGCAGGGTAAGTTTACTTTGCAAGATTCATTAGAAGGCATCGCTAAAAAATTAATTCATAGACATCCGCATATTTATGGAGATGTACAAGCAGATGATGAGGAAACCGTTAAAAAGAATTGGGAACAATTAAAATTGCAAGAAGGCAAAAAGTCTTTATTAGAAGGAGTGCCTAATAGCTTACCAGCAATGGTGAAAGCTTTTCGTATTCAACAGAAAGTAAAACAAGTTGGATTTGAATGGGAAAATATAGAGCAGGTTTGGGATAAAGTTGAAGAGGAGATTGGGGAATTGAAAGCAGAAGTGGAGGCTCGAAATCAAGATAAGATGGAGCAAGAATTTGGAGATGTCTTATTTAGTTTAATCAATTATGCACGTTTTTTAAATATAGATCCAGAGTCTGCATTGGAAAGAACGAATAAAAAATTCAAATATCGTTTTGAGTTAATGGAGGCTTATGCAAAAGACCATGGTTTAGACCTTGCTAAGCTAAGTTTAGAAGAGAAAAACAATTTATGGGATAGTATAAAAGCAAAAAAATAGCCCCCGATATTTCGAGGGCTATGATTCCATTTCGTTTTAGCATTACTCATTCAAATTCAATATAAACGCATAGTTTCCAAAATATCCAGGATAAACTCCAGATAATTTTACGGAATTGCCAGTGATTTTTTTCAATGCGTCATAGAATTCTTCTACTGAATTCACAGGAGTGTCATTTACTTGGGTAATCACAAAACCTTTTTCAATTCTACTCTTTCCAATAACACCATCTCCTAATTCTTTCACAATTACTCCACCTTCTAAATCGTTTTTCTCAGCAGTTGCTTTGTCTAAGGTTTCTAATTTGCCACCTAATTTAGAAGCCATCTTACTGCTTGCAGCTAAATCGGAAGTGCCTAGTTTACCTTTTAATACAACATCCAAGTTGATATCTTTTCCACCGCGTTTTACAACAACACTCACTTTGTCGCTTGGTTTGTATTTGGCAACTTGTTCTTGTAATTCTCCAGAAGACTTAATAGTTACTCCATTAAACTTAGTCAATATATCACCTTTCTTAATACCTGCTGCTTTTGCTGCACCACCTTCTAATACATCTGTGATAATAATGCCATCACCTTCTTTGTACTTAACATCTAATTCGTCTGTTAATTTTTTCAATTCTTCATCAGGTAAACCTTCTTTAGGATAACTAATTCCTAAATAAGCTCTTTGAACAGTACCAAACTTCACAATATCTGTCACTACTTTTTTTACTATGTTCACAGGGATAGCATAAGAATAACCTGCGTAAGTACCAGTAGGAGACATGATGGCTGAATTGATTCCAATTAATTCTCCATTGGTATTTACTAAAGCACCACCACTATTACCTTGGTTTACTGCAGCATCAGTTTGAATGAAGGATTCAATTGGTTTATCACTTTGTCTAGAATTGATATCTATATTTCTATTCTTTGCACTGATAATACCTGCTGTAATAGTTACATCTAAAGAAAGTGGGTAGCCAATAGCTAGTACCCATTGACCTAATTTCAAATCATCACTATTACCATAAACCAAATAAGGTAATGAACTTGCTTCAATTTTAATAACCGCTAAGTCACTACTTGGATCTGTACCAATTACTTTTGCTTTATAAGTTTTCTTATTGGTTAAAGTAACACTGATATCGTCTGCACCATTCACTACATGATTATTGGTTACAATATAGCCATCACCAGTAATTAATACGCCACTTCCACTCGCTCTTTGTTCTGGAATAATTCTTGGTCCACCGAATGCATCTCCAAACATATCGTCACCAAAGAAATCAAAAAATGGATTTCTTTGTCTTGGTTGATTACTTTGCTCAACACGCTTTGCATTAGTTTTGGTTTTGATATGCACAACTGCAGGAGAAGCTGCACTTGCTGCAGGTGTAAAGTCTACTGTCGCAGATGGGGCAGTGCCATTTAAAAAGCTTGCATAGTTGGCTGGAAGTCTTCCATCATTGTAGAAAGAATCATTGGATTTCATCCATTTACTATAGCCCCAGATACTTGCTAAAGTAGTCATCGCACTTATACCAATAATGGTTAATACATTTTTAAAATTTAAGTTCATATCTAAAAATTGATGGTTTATTTAAAATTTTCAAATTCTGTGCCATTACTTTCTCAAAAGTACAAAGCTGAAACCTTGTCACCAATAGATGACAATTTGTTTAACAAAATATTTACGAAAATGTTCGTTTATGGTAGCTGTAAGCCCGATAAAAATGACAAAGTATCCACCCCGTCAGCATATTGAGATAAGGTAGGTGCTTGTAAACTACCAAAAGCCAAACCACCTTTTCCAACTACACATTGAATTTCCTCCAAATTGAAATTGGGCAATTTTCCTGGCTCGTAAAACTGATAATGTACTTGAGAAATAGCCGCAAAAGGAGAGGGATTTTCACTTAACAAAATCGACCCTGTATTCATGTAAAATTGTCGGGTCATCATGAGTAATGCTAATTGGTAATCAAAATTGTGTTTGTATTTATGGTTGTCCAATACAAAGTCATACTTTTTCAAAGCTGCTAATAATGGTTCAAATGAATATCCAGTGGGCACCCATAATTGTGTCACATTTCTGCAGCCCATCCCAAAATACAACATCATATCATCAGCTAATAATGCTAATTCTGTAGGAGATTCGGTACCATCTAAAATGGCTATACTGGTTTTGTTCTTTCGGATGATATGAGGAAATTTGCCAAAATAATGTTCAAAATATTGGCTTGTATTATTGCTTCCTGTAGCAATATATGCGTCACAATTTTTTAATTGCTCTTGTATGATTATTTGATCATTCCAAAGGGGTTGAATACTTTGAAGCGTTTGAACAATATATTCCATCAAGACTTTGTCTTTAGAAGAAAGCTTTATCACTGCAATATGGCCAGCAATAAGGGTGCTTAATAAATCATGAAACCCCACCATTGGGATATTACCTGCCATGACAATACCCACTTTTTTATGTGTAAATTTTGAGGAGATGGAAGGATAAGTTGCTACCCATTCTTCTAAGGCTGTTTTTTGTAAAAATTGGTTACAAATCTGTGTGATAGACGCATCAATAAATTCAGGAAGAAACCAGGCATTTTCAGACTGAGCCCTCTGTTTAAGATCTATTAAGTCTGGGTTATTTTGATTGGACAAATGTACTCCCAATGCCACAAAACCTGCTATCCTTGCTTGAATTTCCATGTTTTTGATTACCTTTATTCCACGAAAGTACGTTACTAATTTTTAAATTTTTTTTATGGCACTTAAAATAACAGACGAATGTATTAATTGTGGGGCTTGTGAGCCAGAATGTCCCAATAATGCTATTTATGAAGGGGGTGTTGAATGGGCAATGGCCGATGGTACTTCAGTGAAGGGAGCTTTTACTTTAATGGATGGATCATCTGTTGATGCAAGTCAAAGAAATGCACCCATTGCTGCAGATACTTATTATATTACTGCTAATAAATGTACAGAATGTCAAGGTTTTCATGAAGAACCTCAATGTGCTGCAGTTTGTCCGGTAGATTGTTGTGTAAATGACGAATTATACCAAGAAACAATAGACCAGTTACTGGCTAAAAAAGAAAAATTACATTTGTAATAATCGAATATAAAAAAGGGAATTTGATTCCCTTTTTTTATTTTTAAGTATTAATAATATTTACAGAAAGAGAATTCATGAAAAAGAAAGTTGCATTGGTTACTGGAGGCTTAAGTTCTGAAGCACAGATTAGTTATAAAAGTGCTAAAACAGTTATGAACGCTTTGGATAAAAACAAGTACGATGTTTATTTAATTGATATTCATCCAACAGGATGGTGGTATGAAAATAATGCAGGCGAAGAAGTAGCAGTAGACAAAGCAGATTTTAGTATTGTAGAAGCAGGACAAAAAATAAATTTTGATGTAGCGTTGATGTGTATTCATGGAACTCCAGGAGAAGATGGCAAAATGCAAGGATATTTTGATTTAATTGGGTTGCCTTATACAAGTTGTGATACATCGACTTCTGCATTGACTTTCAATAAAAGATATACAGTGGCAGTTGCTGGGTTTGGTGGTGTAGGTGTAGCAAAGTCATTACATTTATTTATCGAGTCTCCAATGAATACTGAAGAGATACTTGCGCAGTTGACCTTACCAGTATTTGTGAAGCCCAATAATGGTGGAAGTAGTTTGGGCATTAGTAAAGTAAATACTGCTGAAGAATTAGCTCCTGCTTTAGCCAAAGCTTTTAAAGAAGACACACAGGTTTTAGTAGAAGAGTTTATTAGTGGAAGAGAGTTTACTATTGGTGTATTTAAATCAAAGGGTGTAAC
>CAZXWT010000005.1:4574-25719 GCA_964644475.1 uncultured Sediminibacterium sp.
AGTTTATTAGTGGAAGAGAGTTTACTATTGGTGTATTTAAATCAAAGGGTGTAACTACAGTATTGCCTATTACAGAAATTATAACAGAGAACGAGTTTTTTGATTTTGAGGCAAAGTATCAAGGTAAGAGTAAAGAAATTACCCCTGCTCAAATTACAGATGCTATGTTCGCCGATTTAACAGCTGCTGCTAAAAAAGTGTATGCAACATTAAATTGCAGAGGAGTAGTTAGAATTGATTTTATCTATGACGAAAAGCAATCAAAAGCTTTTATGTTAGAAGTAAACACGGTGCCTGGTCAAAGTGAAGCTAGTGTGATTCCTCAACAAGTAAGAGCGTTGGGCTGGACTTTGACAGATTTTTATGGAACTATTATTGAAGATACATTGGCTGCTAAATAAAATAAATTATTCACATTGGAAGCTATTGATAAATTATTGAAAAAGCCATTATGGGTAAATATCTTAACAGGTATTGGGGCTATATTGGTCTTATTGATTTTGTTTTTCTTTTCGCTAGGTTGGATTACGGGGAATGGTAAAACAGAAAAAGTTCCTGCAGTGGTTGGTTTAGATGCGGCAGCTGCTGAGAAGAATCTTACTGCATTGGGTTTTGATGTAGTATTTCAAGATTCTATTTATGTAGACACTATTGCAAGAAACGCTGTGTTGAGACAGACCCCAGATGCAGATGAAATAGTTAAAAAAGGTAGAACTGTTTACTTGACTATTAATAGAACAGTAGCACCCCAGGTAGATATGCCTAATCTAATAGGCTTCTCTTTAAAAAGTGCAGAGACCTATTTAAAAGTATTAGGATTAAGAATGGGTACCATTAGTTTAGTGCCTGATAGAAATAAAAATGTTATTTTGGATCAATTAGTTGGGGGCAAGCCCATTGCTCCAGGTGCAAAAATAGCATCTGGCACAGTGGTTAATTTCTTGGTAGGAGATGGTGGTGCCGCTGCTGGTTTCGAAGTGCCAGACTTAGTTGGATTAACAGTGAATATGGCTAAAAATAAATTGGCATCAATGGGATTATTCATTGGTGTTATTAGTTCACAAACTGCCATATCAGATACCGCAAATGCATTTATCATTCAACAAAGTCCAAGTCCATTTACAGGTCAATTAGATTCATTGGGTATGCCGATGAAAAATTTAACAATGCAGGGTGGTTCTATTGATATCGTGGTGGATAGAGTGGCTCCAGTAATTTCAAAAGATTCAATTAAATAAACTGATTAATAGTATAAGTATGAAAACAATTTCAGTAGAGGATTTAAAAGCAAAATTAGATGCAGGTGAAAAAATTAATTTAGTGGATGTTCGTGAACCACATGAGCATGCAGCATTTAATATTGGGGGCATATTATTGCCTTTAGGAAAGGTACAAGGTTTAGAAACAGACGATATAGACCATTTAAAAGACGAAACTGTGTATGTTTATTGCAGAAGTGGGAATAGAAGCGGTCAAGCTTGTTTAATGCTAGAGCCGTATGGTTTCAAAGATATTATCAATGTCAGCGGGGGTATGTTAGCTTGGCAAGAGAAATTTCCAGGATAGAAGTCAAAATATTAGCTTAAGTTTATTCTCAAAATAAAACCTGATGAAGAAACTTAAGCTTTCAATTTCCATTGTATTTATTGCATTCGCTTTTTTTGTAAGTGCATGTAAGCAAAGCGCTAACAGCGGTTCAATTGCATACCATGATACCACAGGTAGAAAAGATATTTTATCAGGTGGAGTTCAATTAATTCCTATTCAAACAGAAAAAGGTGTATTCAATGTTTGGACTAAAAGAGTAGGCAATAATCCTAAGATAAAATTGTTGTTATTACATGGTGGTCCAGGTGCTACACATGAATATTTTGAATGTTTTGATTCTTTCTTGCCACAAGAAGGTATCGAATATTATTACTATGATCAATTAGGTTCGGCTTATTCTGATAATCCTAATGATAGTGCTTTATGGAATTTACCAAGATTTGTAGAAGAAGTAGAGACTGTGCGTAAGGCATTGGGAATGGACTCTACTAATTTCTTTTTATTAGGACATTCTTGGGGAGGTATTCTAGCAACTGAATATGCTTTAAAATATCAGGCTAATTTAAAAGGGGTCATTATCTCTAATATGGTTCCCTCTATTCCAGACTATATTAAATATGCCAATGAAGTTTTGGGTCCAAAATTGCCTAAAGATGTTTTGGCTCAAATAAGAGCTTTTGAAGCTAAAGGTGATTATACCAATCCTGCCTATTTAAAAATAGTAGAAGATTATTATTATCCAGAGCATGTATTAAGAATGCCTCCAGCAAATTGGCCAGATCCTGTGAAGAGAGCTTTTGCTAAATTGAATTATCCATTGTATTTAAGAATGCAAGGTCCATCAGAATTTGGAGTGGTGGGGGATGCGGTTTTAAAAACATGGGACAGGAAAGCTGATTTACATAAAATCTATCGTCCTCTATTAAGTATTGGTGGAGAATTTGACACAATGGATCCAAAAGCAATGGAAGCACTTTCTAAGGCAGTACAAAAAGGGCAATATCTCTATTGCCCTAATGGTTCACATATGTCTATGTATGATGATCAACAAACTTATTTTAAAGGTTTGATTCAGTTTTTAAAACAAACTGGTCAATAGTTTATTTAAAATCTATTTTTAAGGTTAACCAATAATTTCTACCTGCCATTGGGTAAAAATTATTGGAAGTGGTGATAGTACTTGCGTATAAATAACTATAAGTATATCCGTTGGGTTCATATTTTACATCAAATAAGTTATTCATGTGTAATTGAATTTGTGCAGACCATTTTTGTTTTTTTGCTAACTGGTATTGCGCCATAAAATCATTTAAAAAATAGGCCTTCAATATTCTTGATTCATTTTGTGTATTGTCTAAATATTGCTTTGAAGCATATCTGCTAATGAAGTTCAATTGCCAATCTTTATTTGGAACAAAAGAGATGGTATGTCCTGCAGTTAATGCTGGAGATAAGCTTATTGCTGTATTCTTATGTTCAATGGCTAATTGTCCACCATTATCGTAATCATCTATATATTCAGTGAATGACTCAATTTGATTTTTACTAAATGTAATATGTCCACTACTTGTTAATGTAGAACTGATCTTCCAATTGCTTTCTAATTCGATACCTGCTCTATAACTTTTTGGCACATTGGTTCTTGTATATGCGCCAATATCATTAATCTTTCCAGTCAATACCAATTGGTCTTTATAATTCATCCAAAACAAATTCAGATTCCAATTAAATGAAGTTGATTTTCTAGAGATACCTGCTTCCCAGTCGTATAATACTTCTGGTTTTGGTTGTTCTATTAAGCTTGCTTCAAAATCGTCTCTATTGGGTTCTTTATGAGCAACAGCAACACTTGCATAGTAAGTCAACTTATTTTTAGAATAGGTTATCCCAGCTTTTGGGTTGAAAAAATTAAATTGTCTATCTATAATGGTATTTGGATTCTTGTCAAATCCATTAATGGTATGTGATACATTTCTATATTGAAGATCAATAAATGTTTTTAAATTTTGGTTTAGAGAATGCTCCCATTTAATATATACATTACGATCTTTTTTGATTGCATCGTTGAAATAATAATTATAGGGTTGTACAATATTTTTTAAATAAGGTAATGTGCCATAATGTAATCCATCATAAGTAGTCCATCCACCACCAGCTGTTAATGTATTTTTGTCTGTAGTATAAGAAAGTGCAGCAATTTGTCCATAAAAGTTATTGTCCAACCATTTTCTTCTTACAAGATCTATTTCTGTAGCAGTGAAATTTGCCAATCCATAATCAGCAGGAGATACACCAGCTTTATACTCTTCATAGTAACCTTTACCTCTTGTTAAAAAGATGGCAGTGTTCCATTTTAAGTGCTTATTAATGGTTTTATTGTAAAATGCTTGATAATGGGTTTGCTGATAATTATCTGTTTGATTTGGATAAGGGCTGCCAGCTCTTTCCATTCCAGCAGGATTGTAAGTTCTTTGTGTAGCCAATAATTCTTCAGGAACACCATACCATGCTTGATAAGTTTTTTCCCAGCCAGAAAAAACATTCAATCTTAAAGATTCATTATTTCCCCAATATGTACCACTTACATAAAAAGAGTTTAAATTACTTTTTGCTCTATCTATATAACCATCACTTGTTATTTTACTAATTCTACCATCAATGGTAAACTTATTGTTGATTAAGCCCGTTCCTAATTGCAATGTATTTTTAAATGAATTGAATGATCCTGCGCTTGATGCAATTTGAGCATATTTACTTGGACGATAATCGTTGGTTGCTAAGTTAATAGTGGCTCCAAATGCGCCAGCACCATTAGTGGAACTTCCCACACCTCTTTGAATTTGCACGCTACTTAAACTAGATCCAAAATCTGGAAGGTCTACAAAATAGGTGGCCATACTTTCAGCATCATTATAAGGGATACCATTCAGGGTTACATTAATTCTAGTAGCATCAGTACCTCTAATTCTTAGTCCTGTATAGCCAACACCCATACCTGCGTCAGAATGAACAATTACACTCGGAGTATTCTGTAAAAGAAAAGGAATGTCTTGTGCAAGTTGCTGTTGTTGAATAACGGCTTTGCTAAGATTGGTTTTGGCAAAAGGGCTGTTTTCGGACACTCTTATAGCACTCACTTCCAATGGAGGCAAGCTTCTAATACTGTCAGTAAAACGATTTGAACTGTCTTTTGTTAGACTTTGTTTTTTGATTGTTTGAGCTTGGCCAATGGCTACTACAAACAATAGGATGGATGTTCCCAATAATTTTTTCATTACTTGTTTTTTAAAGTTAAAATATGGGAACAGGAATAACGAGCTATGAGAAGTGCACAGGAAGTGCGGTACCTTCCCTTCGCAGGAATTACCCTGTTCAGGTTCTACGGGTTTTATCTCAGCTTTTTACAGCACCCCGAGGACGGCACAAAAATAAATACATTTTTGGAATACTTGGCTGTAACTTTATAAGCAGGTTTTCGTTTTACGATAATAAAAACATTCTTATGAAAAAATTGATATGTATCCTTTTAATGGCTATTGGAATAAATGCAGTAGCTCAAAAATCTGGTTTGATTTATGACGCTCATGCTCAAAAGAGATCTGTGCCTGCTTTTAATGCCATTAAAGTATCGAGTGCAATAGATTTATACCTTACCCAATCCAATGTAAATGAAGTAGCGGTGAGTGCTTCTGAAAATGATATTAGAGATCAAATTGTTACAGAAGTAGTAGGAGGAACCCTAATTATACGTTTAGGGGATTCAGGCAATTGGTTTTCATGGAAAAAATGGGGTAATTACAACACAAAAGCATATGTAAGCATAAAAGACATCAATGCATTATCTGCTTCAGGGGCATCCAACGTGCACATTGTTGGCACTATAGAATCTCCTAAAATGAGGATTAAAATGTCTGGAGCGAGTGATTTAAAGAATGCTAATTTTAATGTGGGTACCATTTTGATGGAAGTTTCTGGTGCATCTCATTTTAAAGCAAATACACAATCGTCTAATATTACTATTGATTGCTCTGGCGCAAGTAATGTAGAATTAACTGGCAATGTGGATGATTTGGCCATTGAATGTTCTGGTGCAAGTGATGCTAAATTGTACAATTTAAATGCAAAAGGAGCTACAATACAAGCATCTGGTGCAAGTGAAGTATCCGTAAATGTTTCTCAATTATTAAAAATGACAGCATCTGGCGCTAGTTCTATTCATTATAGAGGAGATGCTAAAATCACCGAATCGAACTCATCTGGTGCATCTTCCATCAAGCATAAATATGACTAATTGTGGAGGTTTTTGACAGCTTTAATCAAAAAAGTTTTAAATTAACGTTGTCAAAAACCAAAAACTAACGATTATGTCAAAAAACATTGAAACCAACAAACTATTTGTGGCCAGCTGTCTGGCACTTTTAGTGACTTCATTATCCTTTGGAATTAGAGCGGGGGTACTTAGCCAACAAGGGATAGATTTTAATTTAGATTCTGCACAATTAGGTACTATTGCCGCAACTGCCTTTTGGGGATTCCCATTAGCCATCTTGGTTGGCGGTACAATTGTAGATATAATTGGAATGAAAAGATTATTAGTTCTTGCTTTTCTATTCCATTTTGCAGGAATTGCATTAACCATTTTTGCAACAGGTTATTGGACTTTATTTGTATCAACTTTATGTGTTGGCATTGCGAATGGTTTAGTAGAAGCATCTTGTAATCCATTGGTTACTTCTTTGTTCCCTGAAAACAAGACTACTAAATTGAATCATTTTCATTTATGGTTCCCCGGTGGTATTGTGATTGGTACATTGATCGTGTTTTTATTCAATAAGATTGGTTTAGGCATGCATTACCAAGTAGGCATTATGCTTATCCCAACCATATTATATGGATACTTATTCTCTAAATTAGAGTTCCCTGTTACAGAACGTGTATCTAGCGGTGTATCATCTGCAACAATGTATAAGTCATTATTGAATCCTTTATTTATATTCATGTTCATTTGTATGTTTGGTACAGCAATTACTGAATTGTTTACTGGACAATGGATAGATGTATTATTAAAGAATGTGAGTGAGAATGCCATTCTTCTATTGACTATCGAAACTGGTATCATGGTCTTGGGTAGAGGATTTGCTGGTCCAGTAGTAAAAAAGCTTTCACCACAGGGTGTATTATTGATTTCTACTATTTTGGCTGCTGCAGGTTTATATATTTTAGGACATAGCTCAGGCAATATGTTATTTGTTGGTGCTATTGTATTTGGTATCGGTGTTTGTTATTTCTGGCCTACTATGTTGGGCTTTGTATCAGAAAACTTACCTGAAACTGGTGCAGTGGGGATCAATTTAATGGGGGGAGCGGGTATGTTCGCTGTGTCAATTTATATGATCTTCATGAGTGATTTCTATGATACTTTAGTTGCTGCGAAGATTCCAGCTGGAACAAGTGCTGAAAACTTGGCAGCAGTAACTAATGAGGCTAAGAAATTAGCTGGTCCTGAAATTATTAATGCCACTCTAACTATTCCTCTAATTTTAATAGTGGCTTTTGGCGGCTTATATATTTACATGAAGCGCAGAAAAGCGGTTGCTTAATCTCTTCAATTAAGATACTCAAAAAGGCCTCTCAAGAAATTGAGGGGCTTTTTCTTTATATAAACTTGTTTTAGAAGTAATATTGGCGTACCTTTGCTGTCCAAACATCGCGAGGTAGAGCAGCGGTAGCTCGTCGGGCTCATAACCCGAAGGTCGGAGGTTCGATCCCTTCCCTCGCAACTAAAGTAACCCGCTCCCGATTCTATATCGAGAGCGGATTTTTTTTCTAGTAACTTTGTGTAGAATGCACATATATGAAAGTCGGATTTGTAAACATATTTGGGAAGCCTAATGCCGGTAAAAGCACTTTACTGAATGCCTTAATGGGTGAGAAGATGGCTATTGTATCTTCCAAAGTACAAACCACTAGACATAGAATTAAAGCTTTTTTGAACAAAGAAAACGAGTACCAAATCATTTTTTCGGATACTCCTGGGATCATTGATCCCAAATACAAGCTTCATGAGAAGATGATGGGAGCCGTGAAGTCTGCCCTAGAAGATGCCGATTTAGGTTTGTTAATGGTGGATATTAGAGACAATCTAGAAGAAGTAGATGCGATATTCTCAGGCTTGAAATTAAAAGTACCCTGCATTGTGGTATTGAATAAGTCCGATTTAGCCACTGGTCAACAGGTAAAAGAAGCCAATGCATTCTTTAAAGAAAAGAAGTATTGTCATAGTATTATTACGCTTAGTGCATTGAATAACAATGATATAGAAAGGTTATTGAAAGTAATTTTAGAATTAGTGCCAGAAGGAATTCCATTCTATAGTCAAGAAGATCTCAGTGATTTACCCACTAAGTTCTTTGTGAGCGAGATCATAAGAGAGAAGATCTATAGTTTATTCGGGGAAGAGATACCTTACCATACAGCTGTGTTGGTCAATTCATATAAAGAACAGCCTCTTTTGATTAAGATTCAGGCAGATATTGTAGTGAATAGAGAGACTCAAAAGGCAATTATTATTGGTGAGAAGGGTAAGATGATCAAAGAGATAGGCGTGCAAGCAAGAAAAGATATTGAAGAATTTATTGGCTCTAAAGTATATTTGGAATTGTTTGTAAAAGTAAAGCCCAAATGGAGAGACAATGATTTGAAGTTGAAGGAATACGGTTATCAATAAAATACAAATAAATTAATTTAAAATATTGTTTATCAATTATTTAAATTAGTTTATATGAATATTAAAATGAAATTATTATGAGCTATACTGTAGCCATTGTTGGAAGACCCAATGTAGGTAAAAGTACTTTGTTTAATCGCTTTTTAGAAGAGCGAAAGGCCATCGTAGATGATATTAGTGGGGTTACTAGAGACCGTCAATACGGGGTAACGGATTGGAATGGTAAAACGTTCAATGTGATAGATACTGGTGGTTTTGTACCAGATTCTAGTGATATGTTTGAAACGGAGATTAGAAAACAGGTTAGAATTGCTATTGACGAAGCTAATGCGATCATTTTCATGGTAGATGCTGCTACAGGTTTGACTGATTTGGATGATTCTATGGCGGATATGCTTAGAAGAACTACTAAACCGGTTTACGTAACAGTGAATAAGGTAGATAATTCAACACGTGCTTTAGAGGGAACTGAGTTCTATTCTATGGGATTTGAGCATAACTTCTTTATAAGCTCTATATCAGGTAGTGGAACAGGTGAATTATTGGATGCTATCACTGCAGATATCAAAGAAGAGCCTAATAAGGTTGTTGCAACGGAAGAATTGCCAGAAGGGGCAGAGCCAGAAGAGGCACCTGCAATACCTAAGATTGCCATTATTGGACAACCCAATGCAGGTAAGTCTAGTTTGTTAAATGCCATGATTGGACAGGAGAGAACTATTGTAAGTGAAATTGCAGGTACCACACGCGATACCATTCATACTCATTACAATATGTTTCAAAAAGAGTTCATGTTGATTGATACGGCAGGTATTAGAAGAAAGAATAAAGAGAAGGATGATTTAGAGTTTTACTCTGTAATTCGTGCCATTAAAGCAATGGATGAGGCAGATGTTTGCTTATTGGTTTTAGATGCTGAAAAGGGTGTGACCGCTCAGGACTTGAGTATTTTTAGTTTAGCCATTAGAAAAGGTAAGGGTATTGTGGTGTTGGTAAACAAATGGGATTTAATTCCAAAAGAGACCAATACAGCCCGTGACTATGAAAAGAAGCTAAAAGACAAACTGGCACCTTTTACAGATGTACCTATCTTATTTATTTCAGCTACAGAGAAAACCAGAATTTTCAAGGCAATTGAGATAGCTTTAGATGTATTTGAGAATAAGCATAGAAAAATTGCTACTTCCAAATTAAACGAGATCATGTTAAAAGTGATTGAGAAATACCAAGCCCCTGTAGTTAGAGGTCATGTAATTAAGATAAAGTTTGTTCAACAGTTACCAACCAGGGTCCCAAGCTTTGCCTTTTTTACCAATTTCCCAGACGATATTAAAACCCCTTATAGAAATTACTTAGAAAATCAGGTAAGGGCTAATTTTAAATTTACAGGAGTGCCAATTCGTATCTACTTCAGAAAGAAGTAGTTATGAGAAAATCAACCATATTTTAAGCGATTTTTTAAAAAAATATTAAAAAGATTAGTTAAAATTTGGTCGATAAACAGACTGTATATATATTTGCACACGTATTTTTAATACCAAACTTAAAAAAACCTGAAAATGAAAAAAGTATTCGCAATCTTCGCTATCGCTGCATTAGCTGCTTGTGGTGGCGCTTCTACTGAAGCAACAACTGATACTGCTGCTGCAACTGTTGATACAGCTGCTGTTGCTGTTGATTCTACTGCTGTTGCTGCTGATTCAACTGCTGTTGATACTGCTGCTAAAAAGTAATTAGAAGTATAAAACTTCTTGCAAGAAGGTCCCTCCGCATGCGGAGGGATTTTTTTTGCCCCAAACTTTGTTTTTGGCACATATATTGCATATATAGTAAACTCATAAATGAAACTGATTTGACTAAGACTTATGTCAAATTGGCCAGACATTTATACTATATACTAAATTGATTGACAGTGAATAATATACTATTTAAGACAGAGGAAGAGAATGAATTTATCCCGCTATTTTCATTTAATGAGCAGGATATGGAAAATGAACCAGCTTTAGAAGTGGAAGAGATCATTCCTATATTACCCCTTAGAAATACAGTGTTATTTCCAGGGGTGGTAATCCCTATTACGGTGGGTAGAGATAAAAGTATTCAAGCCGTGAAAGCAGCGTTTGGAAAAGATAAATTAATTGGGGTGGTTTCTCAAATGGATGGCAATATTGAAGACCCCACTGCGGCAGATTTATGTAAGATTGGTACTGTGGCAAAAGTGATCAAGATGATCAAAATGCAAGATGGAGGTACTACTATTATTATTCAAGGAAAGAAAAGATTTGAATTAGTAGAGATGGTAGAAGTGGATCCATTTTTTAGTGCTCGTGTAAGTATTTTGGAAGAAGAAAAAATCAATAAGGAAGATCAAAACTTCCAAGCTCTATTGGCAACAATAAAAGATTTAGCAACTCAGATTATTCAGCTTTCCCCCAATTTTCCTTCAGAGGCTGCGATGATCTTGAAAAATATTGAAAGCCCTTTATTTTTGATCAATTTTGTAAGTAGCAATTTGAATGTTACTATCAATGAAAAGCAAGCTTTATTAGAACAACATAGCATTATTGCAAGAGCAGAGAAGTTGATCCATTTTCTACAACAAGAATTACAATTTGTAGAATTAAAAAATAAAGTAGCCAATAAGACTAGAACAGAATTAGATAAACAACAAAGAGATTATTTTTTACAACAACAATTAAAGAGTATTAAGGATGAATTGGGTGGAGATCCCAATGAGCGTGAGATTGTTGAAATGAAAAAGAAGGCCGAAAACAAAAAATGGCCAGATACTGCTAAGAAACTATTTCAAACTGGTTTAGAGAAGTTAGAGCGTATGCATCCTAGCACGCCGGACTATTCAGTGGTATATAATCATTTGGATTTATTATTAGACCTGCCTTGGTTGGAATATACAGATGACAATTACGATTTAAAAAATGCAAAGAAGGTTTTAGACAATGACCATTATGGTATGTCTAAGATTAAAAATAGAATCATTGAATACTTGGCTGTATTAAAATTAAAAGGAGACATGAAAAGTCCAATCCTTTGTTTTTTAGGTCCTCCAGGTATCGGTAAGACTTCTTTGGGAAGATCTATTGCACATGCCATTGGAAGAAAATACACCAGAGTTAGTTTGGGTGGCTTGCATGATGAAAGTGAAATCAGAGGTCATCGTAAAACTTATATTGGTGCGATGCCCGGTAGAATTATTCAAAGTATTAGAAAAGTGAAAACTTCTAATCCGGTAATGATTTTAGATGAGATTGATAAAATTGGTAAAGACTTAAGAGGAGACCCATCAAGCGCTTTATTAGAAGTATTGGATCCAGAACAGAATCATAGTTTCTATGACAACTATCTAGAATCAGAATATGATTTAAGTAAAACCTTATTCATTGCAACAGCAAATGATATCAGTCAGATCCAGCCAGCATTAAGAGATCGTTTAGAAATTATTGATTTAAGTGGATATGCAGTAGAAGAGAAAATTGAAATTGCTAAACGACATTTACTTCCTAAGCAAAAAGAAGCACATGGTTTAGATAAAATCAATTTTAAAATTCAAGATAGTGTTTTAGAAAAAGTAATTGAAGATTACACAAGAGAGAGTGGGGTAAGAGAATTGGATAGACAATTGGCTTCTATTATGCGTTATCAAGCAAAAGAATTGGCTTATAAGCATAAAGTAAAACCAACAGTGAGTAAAGCTGATTTAATTAAAATTTTAGGACAGTCTAGATACAGTAACGATTTATATAAGACAGTGAATATGCCTGGGGTTGCTGTAGGATTGGCTTGGACATATGTAGGAGGTGATATCTTATTTATTGAAACTCTTTTGTCTGAAGGTAAAGGTGAATTAAAGCTGACCGGTAATTTAGGTAATGTGATGAAAGAGAGTGCAACTACTGCATTAACTTATTTACAAGCTAATTATAAAAAGATTGGCGTCGATCCTGAATTATTTAAAACCAAATCTATTCATGTGCATGTTCCTGAAGGGGCTGTTCCAAAAGATGGTCCAAGTGCAGGAATAACTATGTTGACTGCTTTGAGTTCTGCATTTACTGGTAGAAAAGTGAAACCATATTTAGCCATGACTGGGGAGATCACCTTACGTGGTCAGGTATTGCCAGTAGGTGGAATTAAAGAAAAGATATTAGCGGCTAAGAGAGCTGGCATGAAAGAAATTATTTTGTGTGCTCAAAATGAAAAGGATGTAAATGAAATTGATCAAAACTTTATTAAAGGCGTTCAATTCCATTATGTTAAAACCATGCAACAGGTCTTGGATCTAGCATTGGTTTAAACAAATATCCTAGATTTGCATATGGGCATAATTGGATTTCATTTTTCATATAAGCAATCACTACAAGTGCTTGTACTATTCTTTTTGTTGCAACCAAAGACAATCAATGCCCAGTCTATTGGAGGGAATGCAGTTTTTAATTTTGTTACATTGTCTTCTTCTGCAAAGATGACTGCTTTAGGGGGGAATAATATTAGCCATTTAGAAGGGGATTTAGGAATGGCTAGTTATCAACCTGCTTTTTTAAATAGTAGTATGGATGGTCAAATTCATTTAAGTGTGAAGCCATACCTCGCGTCTATTAATCAATACAATTTTAATGCTTCAAAATTTTTAAAGAATTCTAATACAACAATCGCTTGGGGTGTTCAATACATGGATTATGGCACTATACCAATGACAGATATTGCTGGAAATGAATTAGGAACCATCAGGCCGAATGAGTATTTATTGCAAGTGAGTGCAGCGACAAACTACAAATCAAATATACATATTGGAGGTACATTAAAATTCATACAATCCAAGTTTGGAATATATCAATCTAATGGTGTTGCCGCAGATGTGGGTATTATTTATAAGCCATATAATGGATTAAGTCAATGGGCTATTTTAGTCAATAATATAGGTGTTCAATTAAAGAAGTTTAATCAAAAAGAAAATTTACCTTTTAATATTACTGCAGGGGTTTCTAAAAAATTGGCCAATGCTCCATTTGAATTTTCTTTAACAGCTCAAAGATTGACAATTTGGGATAACGCTTATAATGATCCAGCCTTTAATTCAATAGAAGGATATAGTAGTCCAAATAAATATCAAAATCTTTTCAATCATCTAATACTAGGTTCCACTTTACAAATTGGAAATTCCGTTAGTGTTTTATTAGGATATAATTTTTTAAGACGCTATGATTTGAATTTACAAAATCAAGCTAATGGTTTAAATGGATTTAGTGCAGGTTGCACTTTTTCAGTGAATTATATACAAGTGCAATATGCCAATGCATTTTTTCAAAACAATTTGAATCATCATCTGACAATACTTTACCAATTTGGCAAAAGGTACTAACCTTTTTTTGCAGGCAAGATAGCTTTTGGTTTTTGCGCTTCTTTGTTCGCAGGTGTTTTCTTGGCTGCTGGTATTGGATTAGAGTTTACTGGTGCAGCAGGGGTTTGATCAGGTATAACATAATCAGACTCTGCCTTAATATCTTCAGTCTCTACTGGTATATCTGTTGCAGTAGTGTCCTGTCCAACAAAATTTATATTTAAATCACCCATGCCAGATGGTTTATCAAAGCTGGCATTAGGGTCCAAATTACAAGCTGGGTCGTTTGCTACTTTCGCCATAAAGTATGCCCATATAGGTAATGCACCATGAGCGCCCTGTCCAAAATAGTTATCTGTAAATCGAATATATCTATCATCCGCACCTACCCATGCGCCAGCTAGTAATTGTGGTGTATAACCCATAAACCATAAATCACTATTGTCATTGGTAGTACCTGTTTTACCAGCGATAGATTGAGCATTAATACCAAATGAATACATACTTCTACCAGTTCCTTTTGAAATAACTCCTTGCATCATACTCACCACTGAATAAGCAGTTACTTCATTAATTACTTTTCTTCTTTGAGGAGAGAAACTTTCTAATACATTACCATTTTTATCTTCGATACGGTTAATAAAGAAAGGTTGTGCATTGTAGCCGCCTCCAGGGAACATGGTATATGCTTGTACCATTTCAAATAAAGAAATTTCAGCAGATCCCAATGCAATACTAGGGTAGGCTGGAATCTCTGTTTGAATATTGCATTTCTTTAAATAATCTACAAATTCTTTTGCAGCTTCATTTCCCTTGGGATTAATCTGCTTCATAATATATGCAGATGCGCAGTTTCTAGATTCTGCTAAAGCTTGCGCCATAGGCATAGACATACCTGTACAAGATTTTGGTGTATTAGGAACCATACCGTATCCATCAAAACTTTGTTGTTGGTCTTGTACAATACTAAAAGGAGTGAAGCCTGCTTTTTCAATCGCTAAAGAATACAATAAAGGCTTCATAGTAGAACCTACTTGTCTTTTTGTATTTTGGTTAACGTGGTCATATTTAAAGGTCTTGAAATCTACTCCACCTACCCAAGCTTTTACTTCTCCAGTAAATGGATCTACTGCTAAAAAGCCTGTTTGCAAAATTTGTTTATGGTATTTTAAAGAATCTAATGGAGTCATTGTAGTGTCAATGAATCTATTCTTGTTGTAAGCGAAAATGCGCATATTAACAGGCTCGTCAAAAGATTTTCTAATCTCAGCATCATCAATATCTTCTGCCTTCATTTTTTTCCAACGATCTGTTTGTTTAATAGCTAACTCTAATAAATTATTAAAGTCTTTCCAAACTGTTCCATTTTTGATATTCTTCTGTTCGTTGAATGCTTTTTGTAAATAAGACATATGTCTCGCTACAGCTTCTTCAGCATAGTATTGCATTCTTGGGTTGATGGTGGTGTAAATTTTCAATCCATCTCTATATAAATTGTAATTATCACCATTGTTCTTCTTGTGTTCCTTACACCATTTTTTCATGAACTCGCCTAAGTTCATTCTAAAATAGGGGCCAAGTCCATTGTTCTCATCCAGTTTCTTAAAGTTAGTAACCACTGGAAGCGCCTTTAATTGTTCTGCTTGTTCTTGGCTAATATATTTTTGAGTAGCCATTCTGTTCAAGACCAAATTTCTTCTTTCTAAAGCCAACTTAGGGTTTCTGTTGGGGTTGTATTTGGTTGGAGCGTTGATCATTCCAATCAATAATGCAGCTTCTTCTATATTTAATCTATCCGGTTCTTTTTGGAAAAAAGATCTTGAGGCATTGCTTACGCCAAATAGGTTTTCACTAAAAGGAACCGTATTTAAGTATAAGGTTAGGATTTCTTGTTTAGTAAAATTACGTTCTAGTTTAATTGCAATTATGCTTTCTTTGATTTTCTGAATAACACGCAATAACTTATTCTTTGTGCTCCAATTATCAGTAAATAAGTTCTTTGCAGTTTGCATGGTGATGGTAGAAGCACCACCTTGACTACCTAAAAAAGCTACCGCTCTCAATAAGCCTTCTCCATCTACACCATAATGATCATAGAATCTTTTATCTTCTGTAGCTACTAATGCTTGAATCAAATAGGGGCTAAGATCTCTATATTTTACACTAATACGATCTTCCAAGTAAAATTTTCCCATGGGTGTGCCATCTTGGGCATATACCTGACTTGCTAGTGAAGCAGTTGGGTTTTCGATATCATCTAAATCTGGCATGTCTCCAATCCAACCAAAATTGAGTAATAATAGGAATAACATAAATACTCCAGCAGAGATGAAATACCATTTCCAAAACTTTCTAGTGCGTCCAGTGCTTTGATCAATTTTTTGGCTCACGTAGTTTCTTTTTATTATTTATAAATATTTTTAAGCATGAATTCCTTGTATTTTAAAAGGTCTTCATTGCTAGTAATTTGCATGATATTGGACTTCCCAAAAATAAATATTTCATACTGTTTTGCAGGAATAAATGAGATTAATTCTGTTTGTAGTCTTGGTTTTATTTTTTGGGTATACTGAATACTTTCTCTTTGATTATCAAAAGGCCCTACCCATAGAATATAGGTATTATCATTAAACTGCACATAAGTCGCACTTAAGTCCAGTTTTTTAAATTCATCATTGTTTAAATTGTCCAAAGCATTTTGTGCTTCTTTAACAAAGACTTCTTTTGAACCTTTGATAATCATCGCCATAAAATGGTCTTCCGTGCTATCATTGGTAAATTGAATAGAATTTTTAGTAGTTAAACCTTGTGTAGAATCCATTACCAACTTTTTGTCAATTGGCAAATCGGTTTGCTTAACTGCTTGCTCTTGACTGTTGGATGAGATGCTATTGAATGCAGTTGAATCAATCAATACACTTACAGGAATGATATTCACCAATTGGCTTAAATAGGTCTCCGTTTTTTTACGATTTTTTAATTCTGCTATAATGTTCTTCGCACGTTCTCTTATTAATTCATTTTGGTTTTGTAAAACAATAGAGTCTAATATATTCATCGCCAAACTATCTTTTCTTTGTTGCGCGTACATTTTTACCCTAATAAATTGATAGGGGATATTCCATTTTGTTTTTTGGAGACTTTGACTAATTTGTGAATGTGCTTTTGCCAAGCTATCCCATTTGCCAATTTTTGATAAGAAGTATGCGTTATTGTAATTATATACTGCATCTTTTGATTTATTTAATTTATTGTTGGCTTCTTTTTGTTTATTGATATAAATGCCGTTTGGAAATTTCTTTTTAATATTCTCAATAATTGCGTCAGATTTTTCTTTTTGATTGTCATGTATGTATTGGCTAGCTAGATCTAGTAAGGCTCTTTCAGTGCTTGTTGGATCAATATCTCTTTCGATGAGTTTACGGTACAAAGGAATTGCCTTTTCAAGGTCGTTTAATTGTAATAGAAATGTTTGTGCATTTTTTAGCGTTGCTTCATTCCATCTTTTTAATGATTGTTCTAAAGAGGTATTATCAATGATGGGTTGAATATTGTTTATGCTGTTTGTCAAATCTTTTTTAGAACTATCTTTTACAATAGTGGTTGCCACATTAGTTGTAGAGATACTGTTGTTGGCATATGCGATATTGCCACTGGTTTTTCTTCTCCATTGATCTACATTGGGTCTTTCTCCCCATTTTTGAATAAAAATTTGTTTGCCATTGGAGACTGCATTTTTATTTTGAAAATAGAAATCATTGGAGGCTTTGTTGTTATAATTATTTAAATCAACAATTGGAACTATATAGCTTTTGCTATTGTCTTTTTTGGTATCAGTAAATAATTGGTCTAATTCTTTAATCGATTGAGCCCATCTCTTTGACCAATTATCATATAAGACTTTCCTTATTTCTTCTGGTTGACGATAGAAATACAATAAGCTATCTTCTGTTTGCATGACAATATGATACTGACTTATTGAAGACATCCATTTTTTTCTGGCAATAATGGACTCATAGTTAGGGTTGGTTTTTAAAACGACCGTTAAACTATCGTATGCTAATTTAGCAAGTGGATAATTCCCCAAGTCGTAATGAATGCTTCCTAATAATTCAAACGCTTTTTGTCTTTGCTCTATACTATTGCTATTTTTCTTAACTGATTGAATAAGCCAATCGCTTGCTTGTAATGGGTCTTTATTTTGAATCGCTAATTTGGCCATTTCAAAATATATGATATCCGCGTAGGGGATGTATTTGTCTTTTTTAGTCAGTTTTTCTAGTCGCTCAGTAAGTTCTTTCCAATTTGAATTTCCTTTTTCTAATTCATATTGAATCATATTAATTTTTGCATATACTCCAAGAATAGGATTGATCGCTAGTTGATTTGCTTTTTGGTACCAAGGGTAGGCTGCAGCTTTTTGATCTACTTTATCGAACAATTGTGCAATTAAAAAATACCATCTTGCTTTTGCTAAAGCGTCTGGAGCATTGGGGAGGGCTTTGATTAAATTATTGGCAGCATTTTCGTAAGACTCACTAAGGTAATATCCATATGCCAACTGTTCGTATAAAAATGGGTGCAATCTTTTAGGGAAAAAAGCATCTGATTTTAATAGTTCTAATAAACTTAACCCTTCGTTAATTTGATCAGTCTCAAAATAATTTCGAGCCTGCCAAATCATGCTTTCGTTTCTTATATTTTCATTTTCCCATATTCTATTTGTTTCTGCAGTTGCAATGCTAAATTTTCCTTTGGTATTTCTTAGATTACTACCAATAGGAAGGTCGGCTCCATTGTCCTTTTCGTCAAAAGAATAATTGATAAATTGTAGAATACTTCCAGCGGTATCAAAATTTTTATGGAATAAATATGCTTTAGCCATTAAAAGATAGGCGTCATCCACCCAATTATTTCTAAGATCATGTAAAACTATATTAGCGTTAGATCTGTATATGATTGAATCAATACTATACTTAGCAATATCATTTAAGTCATAATCATAGAATCCAATTAGTTTAGTGTAATCGTCTTGATATTGACTTCTAGCCCTTGAAATAATATCATTTAATTCTTCTTGCCCATTAAAGAAATAATTATACTGTGCTACGGTATTTTGGTATGCTCTTCTACCCAGGGTATATTTCTTATTTAAAAGTCTTTCGTAGGGTAGTGGTTTCTCTATTTCTTTTGGTAAAGCATTATTCACCGATCTGTTGAGCGTTGATTTTAAAGAGTCTGCTTTGTTAAAAATGAATTTATTGACTTTCTTTTGATTGGAATCTAAAATACTATTGAGTTTTTTTACAATTTTAGTATTGTTAATATCCAAAATGGATTTACTTGTATCCTGAGCCATCGCAGTGTCATTTATTCCAATGATTATGATTAGAATACAAAAAAAGCTAAAGGCTTTAAAGGGTATGATTTTAGTAGCTTTATTCATGGATATAAGACAACTTAAAAATACATTTAATTTGCTTTATTTAAGGCAGAAACAGCCATTTTTTGCATTATTGTTTTATCTTTAACTAGCATTTATCCTTATGGCAAAATTTGACATAAATAACACTTTTAAAAGACGCAGTAATACCTATAGATTGGTGATTACAAATGATGATACCTATGATGAAATTTTGGCGTTTAGATTATCAAGAAAGTCTGTTTATGTTGCATTCAGTGTGAGCTTCATCTTATTGGTGGGTTTAACGATTGCTTTGATTGCTTTTACTCCCTTGAAATATTATATTCCTGGGTATGGGACTAAAGAAAGTAGGACAGCATTGCAATTACTTAAAATTCGAACTGACTCTTTAGAACAATCAATACATTATAAAGAGCAGTATTTAGAAGGATTAAAAAAAGTATTATCCGAAGGTAATTCTAATCAACTAGATACTATTCCTTTACAATTGCCAGAAGGGCTACCTTCTAATGATTAATTCAGATAATTATACTATTAATGCCATTCAATAGACCATCTAATTTTCAATGGACAAAATTTGCAGGTTTGGCAAGTCAGTGGGCAATTGCACTCATTGCGTTAATGTATTTTGGGAGATATATAGATCAAAAATATTTACATGTTGGCGCAAAACCCATGTTTATATGGATCTTACCATTTTTATTTATATTACTTTCTTTGTTTAGAATCATAAAAGATACAAAAAACAAATAGCATGTATTCATTCAAAAAGTTTTTACCTGTTTTGGCATTGTTTATGTTCATCAATGCAATTGGTTTGTATTCTATTAATTTTTTACCTATAGAAGGGGTTAAAATCCCATTTGTATTGGTGGTGAATGGAATGTTGTTTGCACTTTCCTTATTGAATTTTAGACGTGTCCAAAAAATGGATATTCATAAGCCCAATCAGATGGTACAATCTGTTATGTTGGGTACTTTAATTAAAATGATGGTGTTTGCAGTTGCTGCACTAGTTTACTCTAAACAACAAAAAGGGCCTGTTGGATTCATTACTTTGCTTATTTCAATGGGTTTATATTTGGTGTATACTTATGTAGAAATTCAATGGACTTTAAAGAAGCAATAGTTTATTTTGGCAAAAGTTGAACATCCATTAGAAGCGCTTAGGCAGTTTTTGCCTGAAGGTTCATTTGATCCAGTGGTGCAATTAATTCATCAGTATAAAGTTCACCTAACTGTTACAAAAGCTAGGAAATCTGTATTAGGAGATTACCGTCACCCTTTTTTAGGAGCCAATCATAAAATTTCTGTTAATGGTAATCTAAATCAGTATGAATTTCTGATTACTTTATTGCACGAATTGGCGCACTTGCTTTGTTATGAATCCTATAAAAACAGGGTAGAAGCCCATGGTCAAGAGTGGAAGTCTATTTATGGTAATTTATTAGCACAGTTTATTCAAATGGATATTTTCCCAGCTGATATTAAAAAGTGTTTATTAAAAACCATTAAAAATCCTGCAGCAACAGCTAATGGGGAGACGCAGTTATTATTGGTTTTAAGAAAGTACAATCCTATTCAGAAAGAAGGAGTGCAATTAGTAGCTCATATAGCAGAGGGGGCTTTATTTGAAGCCATGAAAGGAAAGGTATTTAGAAGAGGCAAGAAGCGTAGAATAAGAATTGAATGTGTTGAATTGGCTACAGGTCATGTCTATTCTTTTAGTGCATTGACTGAAGTGAAACTTTTACAAGTGGAATAAATTAATTAGATAGAAGTTTAAATAGTGATAACAAAAATGCCAACGATTAAGTTGGCATTTTTAATATTATCTATAGTGAGTACTACGCAACAGCTTTCTTCACTAAATCTGCAGCTTCACTTAATTGAATAGCTGATTGAACTTTCAATCCACTTTCATCAATTAATTTCTTCGCTTCTACAGCGTTGGTTCCTTGTAATCTTACAATAATAGGAATATTGATATTGCCCAATTTGTTGAATGCTTCAATTACACCAGCAGCAACACGATCGCAACGAACAATACCACCAAAAATATTAATTAAGATAGCTTTTACATTTGGAT
>CAZXWT010000006.1:0-6138 GCA_964644475.1 uncultured Sediminibacterium sp.
TTTTTTTATTTAAACGCGTCTTTTACTTTTTCATAAAAACTCTTCTCTCCTTTGGTTGGCTTGGGTTGAAAGTTTTCACTTGCTTGCATTTTCTCCAACATCTCTTTTTCCTCATCAGAAACATGTTGAGGTGTCCAAATGTTTACATGTATTAATTGATCTCCTCTGCCGTATCCTTGTACTTCAGGGAATCCTTTACCTTTTAATCTAAACATCTTTCCACTTTGCGTTCCAGCAGGTATTTTAATTTTTGCTCTACCATCAATAGTAGGAACTTCTACATTGGTTCCGAAAATAGCATCTGGAATGGTGATATATAAATCATAAGCTACATTCACACCATCTCTATGTAAAAACTCATGTGGCTCTTCTTCAATCATGATAATTAAATCACCAGCCATCCCTCCACGCTCTCCTGCATTACCTTTACCTGACATGCTCAATTGCATGCCATCACTAACGCCTGCGGGAATATCAATCGAAATAGTTTCTTCTCCGTATACTCTACCTTCTCCTTTACAAGATCCACACTTTGCAGTCACTGTACTTCCTTCCCCATTACAAGTAGGACAAGTGTTGACTGTTTGCATTTGACCTAAAAAAGTATTGGTTACTTTTTTTACTTGACCAGAACCTTTACAAGTTCCGCAAGTCTGCATACTATCTTTATCTTTTGCGCCATTACCTCCACAAGTTGTACAAAGCACATGTTTCTTAACTTTCACTTGCTTGTTTACTCCATTGGCAATCTCTTCAAAATTTAATTTTAATTTGATACGAAGATTACTTCCTCTTTGACCTCTGGCTCTTGCTCCACCTCTTGATCTTCCACCTCCACCAAAGAAACTTCCAAATGCATCGTCTCCGAAAATATCACCGAACTGACTAAAGATATCATTCATGTCCATTCCAGCACCACCGTGGAATCCTCCACCTCCGGTACCCGGACCAAATGCTTGATGACCAAAGCGATCATATTTTGCTTTCTTATCCGCATCACTTAAAATTTCGTAGGCTTCTGCAGCTTCTTTAAATTTTTCTTCTGCAGCTTTATCTCCAGGATTTCTGTCAGGATGATATTGCATTGCCACTTTTCGGTATGCCTTTTTTATTTCATCCGCAGTAGCAGATTTGCTTACACCTAGAACTTCGTAAAAATCTCTTTTTGACATAATACTTTGTTTATTTGCCTACGACCACTTTAGCAAAACGAATAATTTTATCATTTAATAAATAACCTTTTGTTACTTCATCTACCACTTTACCTTTCATTTCATCTGGTACAGGCACTTCAGTTATCGCTTCATGTAATTCTACATCAAAAGGTGTATTAATACTTTCCATTGCTTTTAATCCCTTTGATTGCATAATAGATCTAACCTTATTAAACACCAATTGAATTCCTTCTTTTTGCAAAGCAATATCATCAGTGCTTGCCAATTGTTTTTCTGCTCTATCACAGTCATCTAAGACTTCCAATAAAGAAACAATAACGTCTTTTCCTGCAGTCTGAATAAGGTCAATTCTTTCTTTAGCCGTTCTACGTTTAAAGTTTTCAAATTCGGCCATTAGACGTAAATATTTGTCCTTTTGCTCGGCGATCTCTGCTTGAGCTTGCTCTAACTCACTCAAGGGATTTTGAGTCGTTTCTGCCTCATTTTGAGGGATATTTTCAGCACTTTGGGCTCCTGACTCGTTGGCCTCTTGGTTCAATACAGTCTCTTCCATAGGTTTATATTATTGCAAATATCTTCCAAAAATATTGCCAAAGCAATATTTAGGGCAAAATTGGCAGAAAACTGGCTTAAAATGAACAAGTTGTCACCTATTTGGTGCCTATCTTTGCGGCATGACTAAAGTGTATTTAAAGCGTAAAATTTCACAAAGAATTGCCCTTGGACATCCTTGGATCTTCAATAATGAAGTAGAGAAGATTGTTGGGCCTGTAACTGCTGGGGATATTGTAGAAGTGTATTATTCGGATGAGCAATTTGCAGGAAGAGGCTATATCAACCCAGCTTCTCAAATTATCGTAAGATTACTCACTAGAAAGAAAGAAGATATCAATGCGGACTTCTTTTTACTTAAAATTAAAGAAGCTTGGTCCTATCGTCAAAAAATGGGTTATACAGAAAACTGTAGATTGATTTTTGGAGAAGCAGATGGTTTACCAGCTTTAATTATTGATAAGTTCAATGACTATTTTGTCATTCAAACATTGGCTTTGGGAATGGATATGTGGAAGCCTGCGATTGTAGATGCTTTAAACAGCGTGTTCAGCCCTAAAGGTATTTATGAAAGAAACGATGTGCCAGTAAGAGAGCTAGAAGGTTTACCACAGATCAAAGATTATTTAAGTGCACCCTTCCCAACAGAAATTACCATTAATGAAAATGGATTACAATTTTATGTAAACATTGAGACTGGACAAAAGACTGGTTATTTTTTAGATCAACAAGATAATAGAAGAGCTATTCAGCATATTGTAAAAGGCGCAGACGTTTTAGGTGCATTCACTTACACTGGAACATTTGAAATTCATGCTGCAAAATATGGTGCAAAATCTGTTTTGGGAATTGATATTTCCGAGAATGCTGTTGCACAAGCCAACAAAAATGCAGCTTTGAATAAACTAGATCATATAGTGAAATTTGAAGCAATGAATGCTTTTGATGTATTAAAGGCTTGGGGTAAAGAAGGAAGAAAATACGATGTGGTGATGTTAGACCCTCCAGCATTCACTAAAAGCAGATCCAATATAGAAAAAGCCATTACAGGTTATAAAGAAATCAATTTAAGAGGAATGAAATTGATCAAAAATGGTGGCTTCTTAGTAACATCAAGCTGTACCAATTTAGTGAGTCCAGAATTATTCCTGGAAACTATTAATATGGCTGCAAAAGATGCAAGAAAAAGAATTAGACAAGTTACTTTCCAAACACAATCAAGTGATCATCCGATTATTTGGGGAATGGAGAATACACATTACTTAAAGTTCTTGATTGTAGAAGTATGTGACCGATAAAAAAAGCCACTGAAAATTCAGTGGCTTTTTTTGTCATGCTAACATGATTTGACATTTCAGTTTAACTTATTCAAAGTTTGTTGAATTGCTTCAAAATTTGGTAAATCACCTGGAGTTGCACAAACTTCTTCATATTGCACTACGCCATCTTTATCAATTACAAAAGCAGAACGCTTTGCAACACCTTGCATTTCAAATGCAGGGAATGTTTCATACAAAACATCATAAGCTTTTGCAGCAGTTTTATTGAAATCACTTAATAATTGGAAATTTAATTTTTGCTCTTCTTTGAATTTGCCCAATGTAAATAAAGAATCTACTGAAATACCTAATACAGTTGCGTTAGTTGAATTGTAAATACCAATATTATCTCTGATATTACATAACTCAGCTGTACAAACACCTGTGAAGGCTAAGGGAAAAAATAATACCACCACATTCTTGCCTTTTAGATCTGCCAAAGAAACGGCATTTTTATCCGTATCAAATAAAGTGAAAGAAGGGGCTGCTTTTCCTAATAAATTACTCATATTAAAGGGTTTTATTGTTTTAAGCTCAAATGTAAAAACAGTTGGGCAATTAATGCTTTTTTAGTGAACGTTTAACTGTAGTTTTTCTCTTTTCGACAATTCATAGGCAGAATCCATTAGTTCTTTGAACTCAATTGGTCGTTTTTGTAAATAAGTTAGTGTAGCATAAAAGTCGTTTCTATCCACTTTATTTAACTCGAAAATTTGTTTATAAAATTGAATGTTTCTTTTTTCTAATTGCATTGCAGTATCAGCAGAAACCGACCTAGTATAATATTCATCTGCTTTCATTAACTGATACAACACTACTTTCATCTTATCAAAAGGAACCATATTTTCAGGTTGCTCCTTGTCTTGACAAGAAAGTATAAAAAGGCAAAGTATTATGAAGATCTTTCTCATTCCAATTTCTCTTTATATCGGTTAATATTCGCTATATCAATTACAGATAAAGTGTTTAATAATTGCTTTTTCATTGATTTATCTGCATTTCCAAAAATACCCACAATCTCTGTGAACTTGCCTTGCATTAAAATTGGAACTGCCATTGAATTCACATTGGCATCATTTATTTCTTGCATCGCCATTAATGCATTCAAAATAGCTGCTCTCCCTATTTCAGGTTTATCGGCCATTTGATCAAGCCCCTCTCTATTATAAGAATAAATAACTTCATGCAATTTATCAAAACCACTCTTAGTTAGATTATCTACCAAAATGTATCTATTTCTTTGACCATCATAAGATTTCCAGCCACTAATGCCTGATCCCTCTGGTGCATTGTACACAATGTTTAATGCTTTATTAAAATAAGGCATTCCTGCCTTAGGTGCAAATGAGTCATAATCTAACCCAATGATAATATTGATATAATAGGCTATCACTGCAGTTAAATTTGCTTCTAAAGGATCAGCTCCTTGCACCCTATTTTCATTAAACTCCATAGGTTGTGCTAATTGATACTTAAAAGTAAAATTAGCATCTTGCAAATTCAACAACGGTGTGGTATAATTAGCATTATAAACTGGCCTATTTGCCACTACACTTAATTTAGCCTCATACACTCCAGGTGAGACAATAGATTCTATCGTAATGTAAAAACTACAGTCAATCTTTTCTTCTAATGCAAATACATCAGAAGTCCATTTTCTTTGATTGATAAAGTCTTTCAGTTGTTTTTGAAACTGTGTAAAAATCTTAGTGTCAATTTGATTTTCAATCTTACTTGTTTGAACATTCACAGTGGCAGATAGCTCTTGAGCATGCACGGAAGTACATGTCAAAATAAATAATAAAGCTATAATCAACTGCTTACAACGCATAGGTCTGTTTTGTAGTTCTAAAATACAAAAACGTCCCGATTAATCGGGACGTTTTACAATATTCATAACCGAATTAACGGAAAAGATCTGTTTCTTCGTTTTTACGATGATAGATTTTATCATCGATAAATTCTGCTGTAGCTAAAATAGCTGGATTAGGCATACGCTCATAAGCTTTTGAGATTTCGATTTGCTCTTTATTCTCATGGATCTCTTCTAAGCTATCTGTATGGCTAGCAAACTCTTCCAATTTAGAATGTAACTCTTCTCTGATAGAAATGTTAATTTGATTTGCTCTTCTAGCAATAATTGCAATAGATTCGTATAAATTACCAGTTTTAGCTTTTAATGCTTTTAAACTTTTAGTTTCCACTACTGCAGGTGTGTTAGCACCCATATGTCTTCTTAATTTGCTCATTTTATATTTTTTAAAATATTATCAGTTTGTGTTTTAATTTTCTTTGCTTCCGGCAATAACGGACTATCACTGAATCTGTCAACAAAATCATTATACTCTTCAATTACTTTATCAAAACGCTCTTTCTGCTTTTCTACAAAGCTATTTTCTGCGAATTTATAATATGACTTCAAAGTCAATAGCTTGTATTTATCTGCATCTTTTGAATCAGGATAGCCATCAGACAATAAACCATAAGAGATAGCAGCAGCGCGGTATAAAGCCAGATCAAAATATAATGTAGCTGTTTTATAATCTTTCAATTCTAACTTTGCTCTACATGCATCAATTGTCTCTGTTGCAGCTTTTACTCTTGGACTTGTTGGATGCGCATCAATAAAACTTTGCATTAACTGAATAGTTCTATTAGTGGTTGTTTGATCTAATTCTGGTTTTGGAGAACGTAAAAAATAAGTATATGCTCTTAAATATTCTACCTCTTCTGTTTTGGTACTGTTAGGAAAATATTCAATAAATGTTTTAAATAAATTTTCTGCATTCTCATAATCCTTATCGTAATAATAAGAGTTTGCATACATTAAATACAATTCTTCATAACGAGGTGTACCCTTTACAAAGTTGATTACAGATTCAAAGAGCTGTTGTGCGTTCACGTACTTCTTTTGCTTATAGTACTCTTCCGCCATTTTAATTTTATAATCTGTATCCTTATTCTTCATCACTTTTTGAAACTTTGAAGTACAAGAACCCAGGCTTAAAATAACAATAAAAACAACTATAATTCTATTCATACAGGGAGGCAAAATTAACTAATATTCAGCAATTTAGGCCGAAAAAGATTGC
>CAZXWT010000006.1:6238-21854 GCA_964644475.1 uncultured Sediminibacterium sp.
TCGTCTAATTTAGCCTTGATTTCTGCCAAAGCACCTAAATCACCCAAAGTAGATTTTTCTACTTTAGCTTGGATGGTTTTAACTGCTTTTTTAGTCTTCTCAGAATCAGCTTTCGCTTCTTTCTTTGCAGCTTCTTTCTCTTCTACAATATTTTGTTCCCAAATTCTTGCATGAGAAACTACAATTCTCTTTTCATTACGATCAAATTCGATCACCATGAATTTCGCTGTTTCTTCTGCTTGAACTTGCTTACCATCTTCTTTCGCAAGGTGACGGTTAGGAGCAAAACCTTCTAAGCCATGAGGCATTTGAACGATAGCACCTTTGTCGTCTTTACGAACGATAGTACCATCATGAATTGATCCGATTGCAAAAGTTTCTTCTAATGCATTCCAAGGATCTTCTTCTAATTGCTTATGGCCTAATTGTAATTTTCTGTTTTCTTTGTCGATGTTCAAGATGATGATATCAATTGTATCTCCCACTTTCACATACTCAGATGGGTGATTGAAACGCTTCAACCAGCTTAAATCGCTAATATGAATCATTCCACCAATTCCTGATTCTAATTCAACAAATACACCATAAGGAGTGATGTTCTTCACTAAACCTTTGTGCTTGCTGTTTTCAGGGAATTTATTTTCGATGGCGTTCCAAGGATCTTGTGTCATTTGTTTAATGCTCAAGCTCATCTTACGTGCATCTTTGTCTAATGTAACCACTTTCGCTTCATGCTCATCACCTAATTTGAAGAATTCTTTAGCGTTGATTGGTGTGTTAGCCCAAGTGATTTCAGATACGTGAACTAAACCTTCAACACCTGGTTGAATTTCTAAGAAAGCACCGTAATCTTCAATATTCACTACTTTACCTTTTACAACACTACCTTCAGCTAAATCGCCAGGTAATACATCCCAAGGATGAGGAGTCAATTGTTTTAAACCTAAGCTGATACGCTTCTTGTCATCATCAAAGTCTAATACAACTACTTGAATCTTTTGATCCATCTTCACCACTTCACTTGGGTGAGAAATTCTACCCCAAGAAATATCAGTGATGTATAATAAACCATCTAATCCACCTAAGTCCATGAATGCACCAAAATCAGTAATGTTTTTAACAACACCTTCTAATACTTGGCCTTTCTCTAATTTACTCATGATCTCTGCACGTTGTGCTTCGATATCGCTTTCAATTAATGCTTTATGTGATACAACCGCGTTCTTAATTGTTTCGTTAATCTTAACAACTTTGAACTCCATAGTTTTACCTACGAATTGATCGTAATCAGTTACAGGCTTCACGTCGATTTGAGAACCTGGTAAGAATGTTTCCATACCAAATACATCAACGATCAAACCACCTTTTGTTTTGCTAGTTACTAAACCAGTTACTACTTCACCAGTTTTATGTACTTCCATAATTCTTTCCCAAGCACGGAAGATACGAGCAGACTTACGGCTTAAGTGAAGATTACCATCACGGTCTTCTTTCTCTACTACCATTACTTCAACTGTATCACCAGTCTTAACACCATTAGTGTCACGGAATTCATTCAATGATACTAAGCCATCACTTTTAAAACCAATGTTTACAACAACATCTGTTTTAGTTAAAGCAACAACTAAACCATTCATGATTTCGCCGTCGTTAATTTGTACGAAAGTGTTATCATACACTTTATCATACTTTGCTCTTTCTGCTTCAGCATAATGACTTACGTTTCTTTTGTCAACGCTCCAGTCAAAATCGTCATGAGCAGTTTGTACTTCAGGGGCAGTTTTTGTCGCAGCTGCATTAGTAGTGTTGCCACCAGCTAAGTCCTGAGCGTCTGCGTTTAAGGTTTTGAAAAATAATTTCATAAAATAACCGGCGTTTTTAAACCGGAGGGCAAAGGTACAAGAAATGCTTAAAAATTAGCCCAAATTGACCCTAAAAATTCATCAAAGTCAATTCTTAACTAATTGATTTTCAATTGAAAAATTGTAAGTACTAGGCCGATTCTGCCATATGGTTGGCAGCCAGCCATCCTGAGGTCCATGCATGCTGGAAATTAAAGCCTCCAGTTATACCATCTATGTCCATCATTTCGCCGGCAAAATGCAATCCTGGACAAGATTTACTCTCCATTGTTGATGCATTTATGCCAGCTATATCTACTCCCCCACAGGTAACAAATTCTTCTTTAAAAGTGGTTTTACCTTTTATAGTTAGAGTATATGTAGTCAGTAATTGAATCAACATATTTTGCTCTGCACTTTTCACATCAGCCCATTTTGTACCTGGCAAAATTTTTGCTTCTTGCAATAAATACTGCCAAAGTCTTTGTGGTAATCCAAATGGATTTTTATTGCCTATTTCTCTTTTACCTAAATCAGTTCTAAAATTCAACCACTCCATTTTTAAACTCTGCGCATTATACATGGGCACCCAATTTATTTGAATAGCACCTTCATAATTTTCTGCTGCCATTTCTCTTGCACACCATGCAGATAATTTAATCGCAGCTGGTCCACTTATTCCCCAATGTGTTATTAATAAAGGTCCTTGCTCTACATGTTTATTCCCTTTCCAGTGTATGCTAGCATTCTCCACAGCTACGCCCATTAATGTGGTAATATTTTTTTGAGCAACATTAAAAGTAAACAATGAAGGTACAGGTGTAATGATCTCATGACCCAATGCTGTCAACCATTGTAATTTATCTGCTTTTAACATGCCCCCAGTTGCCACACAAATAGTATCTGCATGTATTTGATTGCCGTTTGATAAATGCAATATAAAATCTTTATCTTTTTTTACCTCAACTACTTCTGTTTGCAAAAGCAATTTGATTTTATATTGATCTATTTTTTTTAAAAAGCATTGTATAATGGTCTCGGAATTATTGGTTGTTGGAAACATTCTTCCATCTTTCTCCGTATGTAATTTCACATCATTCGCAGCAAACCATTCAATGGTATTTTTTGTTGCAAACTGATAGAATGCTTTTTTTAAAAACCTTGAACCTCTTGGATATTTCTGTAATAAATTTTCTACATCAGGGCAGGCATGCGTTACATTACAACGACCACCACCACTTACTTTTACTTTAGATAAAACCTTAGAAGACTTTTCAATGATTTGTATATTCCAATCGGGATGTAATTCTGCCAATCGAATGGCACAAAAAAAACCTGCTGCACCTCCTCCAATAATAATGGCTTTTGTGGGCTGCATAATGGGCTAATTAATAGTAAGAACTATTTAAATTTTGATTCGCTTTTTCTGCAGCTTCAATGATAGAAAAATCAGATAGTATTAAAGCTTGTCCAGCTTTTACACAAACATCATGTTCAAAATGAACAGACACTTTACCATCCTGTGTTTTCACTGTCCATCCATCTTCGTCTGTGAATACTTTATGTGTGCCTAAATTGATCATTGGTTCTATAGCCAAAACTAAATTTTCTTTCATCTTTAAGCCAGTGCCTCTTTTGCCATAATTTGGCACTTGAGGATCTTCGTGTAATTCTTTTCCTAAACCATGTCCTACTAATTCTCTCACCACACCATATCCGTGTAGTTTTTCAGTATGCTCTTGAATAGCATAACCAATATCACCTACTCTGTTATTGACAATAGCTTTTTCGATTCCTTTGTATAAAGATTCTTTAGTCACTTTAACTAATTGAATAGCTTCTGGTGCAGCTTCACCTAGTATAAATGTATAAGCATGATCTCCATGCCATCCATTTAAAATAACACCTAAATCGATAGAAACAATGTCTCCTTCTTTTAATGCTGTTTTATTAGGGAATCCATGCACCACAACATCATTCACCGATGCACAAATATTATGTGGGTAGCCATGATAATTATAAAAAGACAAAGTTGCTTTATGATCTTTTACATAGTTCATACAAAACTGATCAATATCCAAAGTAGTCATACCAGGCTTTAATATTTTAGCTACTTCTGTCAATGTTTTACTCACCAACAAAGCTGCCTCTTTCATTAAACCTACTTGCTCTTCTGTCTTAATATGAATCATAATAAAAACCTTTCAATGATAAACTAAAAAAACAAACCTGCCTTTTTGGGACAGGTTTGTAAATATAAATTATTCAAAAATTATATTGTTGTATTGGTGATCCCGCTTCTACCTTGAACACGACCTGTACTCATTAAACCATCATATTGACGCATTAATAAATAAGTTTCGATTTGTTGTAAGGTATCTAAGATTACACCTACCATAATCAATAATGATGTACCACCAAAGAAAGTACTGAAACCTTGCGTTACACCTAATTTTTGTGCAAAGCCTGGTAAAATACCTACCAATGCTAATAAGATAGCTCCTGGCAAAGTAATTCTATCCATTACTGCTCCGATATAATCTGTTGTTGGTTGACCAGGTTTAACACCAGGAACAAAACCATTATTACGTTTTAAATCTTCTGAAATTTGCTTAGGATTGAAGATCAATGCTGTGTACAAGAAAGTAAATCCAATTACCATTACAGAGTAGATTACCATGTACCATACATTACTATGATCGTTGAATATTCTAACAATACCTTGTGCTGAATCAATATTTGTGAATGATACTAATGTAGGCAAGAACATAATTGCTTGAGCAAAGATGATTGGCATTACACCAGCACTGTTAACTTTAACAGGTAAGAATTGACGTGCACCACCTACTTGCGCACCACCAATTACTTGTTTAGCATAAGTTACAGGGATCTTACGAACTCCTTGAACTAATACAATCAAGCCCATGATGATAGTTACCAAGATAGCTACCTCAATTAAGAATATCAATAATCCACCACCACCTTTTTGGCTCTTAGAACCAAACTCTAGGATAATAGATTGTGGAAGACGAGCTAAGATACCCACCATGATGATGATAGATGTACCATTACCTAAACCTTTATCTTGAATCTTCTCTCCTAACCACATTACAAACAATGTACCTGCTGTTAAAGTGATTACAGTAGAGAACCAGAAATATGGTTTGTATGCAGGGATTAAAGCATCTGCATAACCTGGACTATTTAAGTACGCCACATAAGCACCTGCCTGGAATGCAGTTACAATTACTGTCAAATAACGAGTCCATTGATTGATTTTATTTCTTCCGCTCTCTCCTTCTTTTTGGATCTTTTGTAATTGAGGAACTAAAATAGTCATCAATTGCATGAAGATTGAAGCAGAGATATAAGGCATAATTCCCAAAGCTAAAATAGATGCTTGAGAGAATGCACCACCAGCGAACATATCAAAAATACCTAACAAGCCATTATTCTTACCTGCTTTTTGAGCAGCTTCGATAGCTAATGGATTGATACCAGGCAATGTAATCTGTGCACCAATTCTATAAGTTAATACCAACGCTAAGGTTACTAAGATTTTACTCTTTAGCTCATCTATAGCCCAGATATTTTTTAAAGTGTCTATTAATTTTTTCATCAGAATTTAGTTAATGTACATTCGACTTTTAATATAAAGAGTCGCGTTTGTAATGCGACTCAATATACAAAAATTTATTTAGATAATTTCGATAGTGCCACCTGCTGCAATAATCGCATCTTGTGCTTTCTTGCTCGCTTTGTTTACTCTGAAATTGATCTTTGTTTTTAATTCGCCAGTTGCTAAGATCTTCACTAAATCAGTGCGGCTTATCAAACTGTTCATGTACAAATTCTCAGGAGTGATTTCTGTGAAACCGTATTTCTCGATTAATTGGTCTAATTGACCCAAGTTGAATACTACATACTCAACACGGTTGATGTTCTTAAATCCACGCTTAGGGATTCTACGTTGAATTGGCATCTGACCACCTTCGTGAGCCATTTTACTTTTATAACCAGCACGAGACTGACCACCTTTGTTACCTTTTGTAGATGTACCACCTTTACCAGATGCTTCACCTCTACCAATTCTAATTGCTTTGTGTACTGAACCTTCTGCAGGTTTTAAATTGTGTAATTTCATTTTGTTGATTTTAACTTTCGGGGAATCTCCCCTCGCTTATTAATAAATGAAGTTGTAGCGAATTAAGCTACTTCTTCTACTTTTACCAAGTGAGTTACTTTATTGATCATACCTAAGATTTGTGGAGTTGCCTCTACTTCTCTTGAAGCATTTAATTTCTTCAAACCTAATGCAATCAAAGTTTGTTTTTGACGCTCAGATCTGTCAATACCGCTTTTTACTTGAGTAATTTTAATCTTTTTCATCTTTAATTATTTATGAACGTATTAATGGTTTAGTAAAAATTACTGACCAGTAAATACTTTTGATAATTTAATGTTTCTAGTTTTTGCAACTTGAACTGGCTCACGTAATAAACTTAAAGCTTTGATTGTTGCTTTTACCACGTTATGTGGGTTAGCAGAACCTAAGTTTTTAGCTAATACGTCAGTAACACCAGCGCTCTCTAATACAGCACGCATGCTACCACCCGCAATTACACCGGCTCCGTGTGCAGCTGGCTTAATCAATACTTTAGCAGCACCGTCTTTAGCTAACTGATCGTGAGGAATAGTTCCGTGCATAATTGGCACTTTTACTAAATTCTTTTTAGCATCTTCGATACCTTTTGTAATAGCTTCTTGAACTTCTTTAGCTTTACCTAGACCTTGACCTACTAAGCCATTTTCGTTACCAACTACTACTAAAGCTGAAAAGCTAAAAGTACGACCACCCTTTGTTGTTTTAACTACGCGGTTAATTGAAACTACTTTTTCTTTTAGTTCAACATCACCTGCCGCTTTAACTTTATTTACATTTACTTTAGACATGATTTTCTATTAGTATTTTTTTCAAATTAAAATTGAAGTCCTCCTTCTCTTGCACCATCAGCTACTGCTTTGATTCTACCGTGGTATAAGTTACCACCTCTATCAAATACACATGTTGTGATAGATAAAGCTGCTGCTTTCTTTGCAATAGATTGTCCAGCTAATTTAGCTTTTTCAATCTTTACTACTTTTTGAGCTGCAATATCTTTTTCAGCTGAAGAAGATGCTGCTAAGGTTACACCGTTTTCATCATCAATCAATTGACAATAAATTTCAGCGTTGCTTCTAAATACAGATAAACGAGGCTTGCTTGCAGTACCTTGTACTTTCTTGCGAATTCTGTATCTGATTTTCTGTCTTTGAGCTAATTTACTCATATGATTTATTTTTATCGGAGTGCGATGCTGCCGCGCTCCTGGATTTTTTAAAATTTATTATTTACCTGCTGCTTTACCTGCTTTTCTTCTTACGATCTCATCAGAGTATTTCACACCTTTTCCTTTGTATGGTTCAGGCTTACGTAAGCTTCTTAATTTAGCAGCTACTGCACCGATCAATTGCTTGTCACTTCCTTCTAAGAAAATCTTAGGGTTTTGACCTTTTTCAGTGGTAGTAGAAACTTTTAATTCTTTAGGTATTTCAAATACAATGTTGTGAGAATAACCTAAAGCTAAGTCTAACAAGTTTCCTTGGTTAGCAGCTTTAAAACCCACACCCACTAATTCTAATTCTTTTTTATAACCTTCAGTTACACCCTTCACTAAATTAGCGATCAAAGAACGGTATAAACCGTGCATTGCTCTATGACGGATTTGTTCTGTTGGACGAGAAACAATAATTTCAGATGCTTCAACAGTAACAGTGATGTCACGATCCACTTCTTGAGATAATTCTCCTTTTGGTCCTTTAACAGTAACCACTGAATCTTTTACCGTAACTGTAACCCCTGCTGGGATTGCGATTGGTTTTTTTCCTATACGAGACATAGTCGTTTTTTTTATTTTTCACTTAGCTGTTTTCAGCCCCGACTAAAAGGCTTAAACGCAAACTAAGTATGATTGAATTTAATTTTTGATTGATCCATTAAGATATTGCACACAATACCTCACCACCTACGTTGTTAGCTTTAGCTTGCTTATCTGTCAATACTCCTTTTGAAGTAGATAAGATAGCAATACCTAAACCATTGCTTACTCTTTTAATTTCAGCTGGCTTTGCATATTGACGTAAACCTGGACGGCTGATACGCTCTAAAGAACGAATAGCTGGTTGTTTTGTATTAGGATCGTATTTTAAGGCGATCTTAATTAAACCTTGTTTAGTATCGTCTTCAAACTTATACTTCAAGATATAACCTTGATCATATAAAATTTCAGTGATACGCTTCTTTAAATTTGATGCAGGGATTTCTACGATTCTATGTTGTGCCATTTGAGCATTACGTATTCTCGTTAAAAAGTCTGCTATTGGATCTGTTACCATATTAGTATTTTAAATCAGTTCTTAATGTTGTTTTGTTTCAGTATTCAATACTAGATTGAACTTAAATCAATTGATTGCTGTTATTACCAGCTTGCTTTCTTAACGCCTGGGATCAAACCATTCAAGGCCATGTCACGGAACATGTTTCTTGAAATACCGAAGTATCTCATATACCCTTTAGGACGACCTGTTAATTGACAACGATTTTTCAATCTAACTGGAGATGCATTCTTAGGTAATTTATCTAAACCTGCATAATCACCAGCAGCTTTTAAAGCAGCACGCTTTTCAGCATATTGTTTAACTGTTGCTTCACGCTTTCTTTGTCTGGCCTTAACTGATTCTCTTGCCATAATTATAATTTAATTAGTTGTTATCTTTTTTGATGTTTTTGAATGGCATACCTAATTCTTTTAATAATTCGTATGCTTCTTCGTTGGTTTGTGCAGATGTCACAAAAGTGATATCTAAACCAGTAATTTTATTTACTTTATCGATGTCGATCTCTGGGAAAATGATTTGCTCAGTAACACCTAATGTATAGTTACCACGGCCATCAAATGCCTTATCGCTAACACCTTTGAAATCACGTACACGAGGTAACGCAACAGATACTAAACGATCTAAAAATTCAAACATCTTCTCGCCTCTCAAAGTTACGCGAGCACCGATTGGCATACCCTTACGTAATTTGAAGTTAGAGATATCTTTTTTAGAGATTGTTGGAACTGCTTTTTGACCAGTGATAGTAGTTAACTCTTCGATAGCGATATCTACTAATTTCTTGTCATTTACTGCGCCATTTACACCACGGTTGATGCAAATTTTTTCCAACTTAGGAGTTTGCATTACAGACTTGTAACCAAACTTTTTAGATAAAGCAGGTACTACTTCTTTAGTGTACTTATCTGCTAATCTTGGAGTGTATTTTACGGTACTCATTATTTAATTACCTCCCCTGATTTTTTAGAAATTCTTACTAATTTACCTGTCTCTCTTGAACGTTTTACTTTAGTTGCAGCGCTAGTTTTAGCATCCCATAACATTACATTACTAATGTTGATAGAAGCTTCTACTTTAACGATACCACCTTTAGTATTAGATGCAGATGGTTTTGTGTGCTTTGTTGCGATAGCTACGCCTTCAACAACTACACGTCCTTTTTCTACATCCACTTCCAACACCTTGCGAGGTTTTTTCAAGTCCTTGTCATCACCAGCGATTACCACAACGGTATCACCTTTCTTGATGTTGTATTTGGGTTTGAATCTGTTACTCATAATTATATTTATTTTATAACACCTCTGGTGCTAATGAAACAATTTTCATGTATCCTTTATCACGCAATTCACGAGCCACTGGTCCAAAAATACGAGTACCTCTTGGTTCTTCTGAATTGTTTAATAATACTACAGCGTTGTCATCAAAACGGATATAAGATCCATCTTTTCTACGCAATTTGTTTTTAGTACGAACAATAACTGCTTTAGATACAGTACCTTTTTTGATACCGCCTGCTGGGATAGCATCTTTAACTGTTACAACAATCGTATCACCGATTTTTGCATAGTCTTGACCGCTATTTCCTAATACTTTGATACAAAGTACTTCTTTAGCGCCGCTATTATCAGCTACATTGAGCCTACTTTCTTGCTGAATCATTTTATTTAGCTTTTAGCTTTTTATTATTTATTACTTAGTTCTTTTTGAAGATGCTTTTTTTGCAGTGAAGCTTATTTAGCTTTTTCTACAACTTCTACTAATCTCCAACGTTTTGTTTTACTCAACGGGCGAGTTTCCATGATCTTAACAATATCTCCCATTGTACACTCGTCTTTCTCGTCGTGTGCATGGAACTTTGTTGTTTTTTTCACGAACTTACCGTAGATAGGGTGTTTTACTTTTCTTTCAACAGCAACAGTAATGGTTTTATTCATTTTGTTACTAGTTACAACACCAATTCTCGTTTTACGTAAATTTCTTACTACCATTGTTTTTGATTTATGGTTAGATACCTAACTCTTTTTTCTTTAATTCCGTTTTTAAACGGGCAATATCTTTACGAAGTCCGCGAATACTCATTGGATTCTCTAAAGGAGAAATAGCATGAGCGAACTCTAATTTTTTAAGTCTTAAGCTATCTTCGTTGATACGAGCAGTTAAATCTGCAACGCTCAAGTCTTTTAAGCCTTTGTTGAAATCGTATTTTTTGTTTGCCATAGCAAATGCTTTTTTAATTTTCTTCTAATTAGATTACAAGTCTCTTCTTGTAACAAACTTAGTTTTGATTGGTAATTTTTGTGCAGCTAATCCCATTGCTTCTTTTGCAACTTCTGGAGTAACACCGTCGATTTCAAAAATGATACGACCTGGTTCTACTACAGCAGCCCAATACTCAGGGTTACCTTTACCTTTACCCATTCTCACCTCTGCAGGCTTATGAGTAATAATTTTATCTGGGAAAACACGAATCCATACATTACCTTCTCTTTTCATTGCACGTGTCATGGCTTGACGAGCAGATTCAATTTGTCTACTAGTTAACCAGATTGGATCTAATGACTTTAATGCAAAAGAACCAAATGCAATAGAAGTACCGCGCTTCGCTACTTCGCGAATGCGTCCTTTCTGTTGTTTTCTGTGTTTACTTCTTTTTGGCTGTAACATCTTATTATATTGTTATCTCTTTTATAAATTGTTTTTGTTCGAGTTTATTTTCTTCTAGCGCCTGCTCCACCACGACGGTCTCCACCATCACGACGATCGTCACGACGATCACCACCACGGAAGTCAGCTCTTTCACCACCTTCTTTACCACCTACAAAGTTAGGGTTCAATTCGCGCTTACCTAAAACCTCACCTTTACAAATCCATACTTTGATACCAATCTTACCGTATACAGTTAATGCATAAACATTAGCATAATCGATATCCATTCTGAAAGTATGTAAAGGAACTCTACCTTGCTTGATTTCTTCGCTACGTGCAATCTCAGCACCACCAATACGACCACCTACTTTAATTTTGATACCTTCAGCACCCATTCTTAAGGTAGAAGCGATCGCCATTTTAATAGCACGTTTGTAATTGATACGGTTTTCGATTTGACGAGCAATTGTATCACCTACAATTGTAGCATCTAATTCTGGACGACGTATTTCTAAGATGTTGATTTGAACATCATCTTTTCCAGTTAATTTCTTTAACTCTTCTTTGATACGATCCACTTCTCCACCGCCTTTACCAATGATGATACCTGGCTTAGAAGTATGAATTGTTACAATTAACTTACCTAAAGTTCTTTCGATAACAATACGAGCGATACCGCCTTTATTGATACGAGCGTTTAAGTATTTACGAATTTTTTGGTCTTCGATTAACTTGGTTGCGTAATCTTTTTTATTACCATACCAGTTGCTTTCCCATCCGCGGATGATGCCTAATCTGTTACCTATTGGATTTGCTTTCTGACCCATAGTGATGGTTTAGAATTTAATTTTTTGAATCTGATTTTGGGTCTACAATCAATGTTACGTGGTTGCTACGCTTACGCACTCTATAGCCACGACCTTGTGGAGCTGGACGCATACGCTTTAACGTACGACCACCATCTACAAATACAGTCTTAACTACTAAGTTGCTGTCTGCTGCGCTTGCGCCGTTGTTTTTTTGCTCCCAGTTACTGATTGCACTTTTTAACAACTTTGCTAATGGAACTGCATTGTGTTGTGGATGGAATTCCAAAATTGCCAATGCTTTTTCCACTTCCATGCCACGAATTACGTCTGCGATCAAACGCATCTTACGTGGGCCTGTGGGATAATTGTTTAGTTTAGCTACTGCTTCCATTTCTTTATTGTTTAGTGTTTGACTGTTACCTCAAACCTTAATGTTTATTTACTACTTTTTGCTACCTGCGTGTCCTCTGAAGTTTCTAGTTGGAGAGAATTCACCTAATTTATGTCCTACCATGAATTCAGTAACATAAACTGGGATAAATTTATTTCCATTGTGAACTGCGAAAGTGTGTCCAACGAAATCTGGAGAAATCGTACTTCTACGGCTCCATGTTTTGATAACTGCTTTCTTAGTTTTTCCTTCGTTCATAGCCTCTACTTTTACTTCAAGGTTATGATCTATATAAGGACCTTTTTTAATCGAACGACCCATAGTGATGAGTTAATTTGAATGTTAATTATTTAGTCAATTTTTTACCGTCACGACGTTGAATGATCAACTTATCGCTACCCTTACCTCTTGTTCTAGTTTTCTCTCCTTTAGCATACTTACCAGTTCTGCTTCTTGGATGACCTCCAGACGCTCTACCTTCACCACCACCCATCGGGTGATCCACAGGGTTCATTGCAACACCTCTAACACGAGGTCTTACACCTTTCCAACGGTTTCTACCAGCTTTACCTGCTGTTTCAAGGCTATGGTCGCTATTAGAAACTGTACCTACAGTTGCGTAACAGTTGATCAATAATTTTCTTAATTCACCAGAAGGCATTTTCAATACTGCGTACTCTTCTTCTTTGTTCGCTAATTGCGCAGAAGCACCAGCACTTCTCACCAATTTACCACCTTGACCAGGTTGCATTTCGATGTTGTGTATGATTGTACCTAAAGGCATATTCTTCATTGGTAAAGCGTTACCCACTTCTGGAACAACGTTATCACCTGAAGCTACAGTTGCACCCACTTGTAAACCTTGTGGAGCAATGATATATCTTTTCTCGCCATCAGTATATTGTACTAATGCGATAAATGCAGTTCTGTTTGGATCGTACTCGATAGACACAACTGTTGCGTTCATGTCTTTTTTATTTCTCTTGAAATCGATGATACGATAGTGTTGTCTGTGACCACCACCCATGTAACGCATTGCACGACGACCTTGGAAGTTACGTCCTGCAGTTTTCTTTTGCGGTTCTAACAAACTCTTCTCAGGTTTGTTAGTAGTGATTTCAGCGTACGCGTTGCCAATTCTCCAACGAGTTCCTGCTGTAATCGGTTTGTACTTTCTTAATGCCATTTTGTTTTTGTTTTTTACCTGCGAAATTTTCAGCTTCGCTTGCTATTATTAAATGCTTGCGTAAAGGTCAATGGTTTCACCTTCCGCAACTGTAACTAATGCTTTCTTATATCCAGATTTGATACCAGAGATAATACCAGACTTAGTTGAACGTGTTTTGTTTTTACCTGGAACCACTAATGTGTTAACTTCTAACACATTCACGCCATAGAATTGCTCTACTGCGTTTTTGATTTCCAATTTGTTTGCACGACGATTTACTTTGAAAGCATATCTTCTTAATGACTCTTGTTGAGCATTTGCTTTTTCAGTTAAAATCGGCTTTATTAATATTTCTGTTACTTTCATGATTGTCAGTTTTTAAAACAATACTATTTAAATTAAGCTGCAGCTTCTTCTTCGTTAAAAATTTTAGCAGCGCTTTCAGTGATCACTAATACATCTGCATTCATGATGTCGTATGTATTAATATCAGCTAATAAAGAACTTGCTACGTTTGGAATATTGCGAGTGCTTAAATAAACGTTATCGTTATACTCTGGTAAAATCACCAAAGTCTTTTTGTTGTCTAATTTCAATTGGCTCATGATTGAAGCAACTGCAGAAGTTTTAGGAGCATCTAATTTGATGTCTTCTAACACTAAGATTGCTTGATCAATTGCTTTGTGAGATAAAGCAGAAATTTTTGCTAAATCTTTTACTTTACGATTCAATTTGAAATCATAAGAATGAGGCTTAGGTCCAAAGATAGTACCACCACCCTTATACAATGGGTTACGGATATTACCCTTACGAGCTCCACCAGTACCTTTTTGCTTATGTAACTTTCTGCTAGCACCTTGTACTTCCGCACGAGTTTTCACTTTATGCGTACCTGAACGGCGTGCTGCTAAATATTGCTTAACGGCTAAATAAATAACGTGGTCATTTGGAGTTGCACCAAAAATTTCAGCAGGTAATTCTACCTGTCTGCCAGTCTTTTTGCCTTTTATATCTAATACTTCTAATTGCATGATTGTCGATTAATTGGTGATTACTTTTGGATTAAAACGATTGAACCGTTATGACCTGGTACAGAACCACTTACTAGTAAGTAGTTTTTCTCTGGGAATAACTTTAATACTTTTAATCCTTTTGTTTTAACGCGATCATTACCCATATGACCCGCCATACGCATTCCTTTGAATACTCTTGCAGGGTATGAAGATCCACCAATAGAACCTGGTGCACGAGAACGATCGTGTTGACCGTGTGTAGCTTCACCCACACCACTAAATCCATGACGCTTAACAACACCTTGGAAACCTTTACCCTTTGTTGTACCAACAACTTCAACAGTATCTCCTTCAGAGAACATGTCTAAGGTAATAGTAGTTCCTAATGCAGCTTCAAGATCGTAGTTGCGGAATTCTTTTACAAATTTTTTGGGAGCAGTCTGTGCTTTCGCGTAGTGATTGATTTCAGACTTTGTAGAATGTTTTTCTTTTTTGTCGCCTAACGCTAATTGTACTGCGCTATAGCCATCAACTTCAGGAGTTTTCACCTGAGTTACTGTACATGGACCAGCTTCGATAATGGTACAAGCAATTTGCTTTCCATCTTCTGCGAAGATGCTAGTCATGCCGATTTTCTTTCCAATAATACCTTTCATCTTTTTTGCGGTTTATGCCCCGCGTTTGGTTCTGAGGACATCCGATGATGATGCTACCTTTTTAGTAGCTCGGATTCAATCCCTGTTTGCTGCCGACCTTTTCCTTTGTTTCTCAATTGAGAGGGGAAGTACCGGAAGTAAACAAACCTCGAAGGGCCTGTTTATATTTTACTTACTTCAAACCAGCGCTCCTTTTTCGACTGCTGCATAATGGACAGCGATTGGGAGATGGTAATTATAAATAGTGTTATGCTTTGATCTCCACTTCAACACCAGAAGGTAAGTCTAACTTACTTAAGGCATCAACTGTTTTAGAAGAAGAAGTGTAAATATCCAATAAACGCTTGTGCGTTGCTAATTGGAACTGCTCACGACTTTTCTTATTAACGTGTGGTGAACGTAACACAGTAAAAATGCGTTTGTGTGTAGGCAAAGGAATAGGACCAGTTACTACTGCACCTGTACTGCGAACTGTTTTTACGATTTTCTCGGCAGACTTATCTACTAAGTTGTGATCGTAAGACTGTAATTTTATTCTAATTCTCTGAGACATAGCTTATTTTTCCAAATTATCTTGGGGTTGCAAAGGTAATGGCTTATCACCTAACATTCAAGAAATATTGTGCTTTTTTTCATTTTTTTTGAAAATAATTT
>CAZXWT010000006.1:21954-25694 GCA_964644475.1 uncultured Sediminibacterium sp.
TCCATACCTTCTAACATACCACGACGACGGTTCAAGTCACCTGTTACGTCACCCATGTATTGGTCAGGAGTTACTACTTCCACTTTCATGATTGGTTCTAATAAAGTAGGCTTCGCTTTCTTACCTGCAGTTCTGAAGCCAGCTTTAGCACACAATTCAAATGACATTGCATCAGAATCCACATCATGGTATGAACCATCGAATACGCGGATCTTCATGTTGTTCACTGGGAAACCAGCTAATACACCTGTAGACATTGCTGTTTCAAAACCTTTTGTAATTGCAGGAACAAATTCTTTAGGGATAGATCCACCAAATAAATCGTTCACAAATTGGAAAGCTTTCTTATCTCCATTCTCTTTTAACCACTCTTCATCAGCAGGTCCGATAGAGAATTGGATATCAGCGAACTTACCACGACCACCAGATTGCTTTTTCAATACTTCTCTGTGTTCGATAGTTGTTCCGAATGCTTCTTTATAAGCTACCTGAGGATTACCTTGATTGATTTCCACTTTGAACTCACGACGCATACGGTCAACGATAATTTCTAAGTGCAATTCACCCATACCAGATAAGATTGTTTGGCCTGTATCTTCGTCAGTCTTTACTCTTAAGGTAGGATCTTCTTCTACTAATTTTGCAATAGCCATACCCATTTTATCAACGTCTGCTTGAGTTTTAGGCTCAACAGCTACAGAGATAACTGGTTCTGGAATAAACATATTCTCCAATACGATTAAGTGATTCTCATCACATAATGTATCTCCTGTTTTAATTTCTTTGAAACCTACCGCTGCTGCGATATCACCTGCTTCGATGAAATCGATTGGGTTTTGCTTGTTCGCAAACATTTTCATGATACGAGAGATACGCTCATTCTTACCACTACGTACGTTTCTTACATAAGAACCCGCATCTAAGTGACCAGAATAACATCTGAAGAACGCTAAACGTCCTACGAATGGATCTGTCATAATTTTGAAAGCCAATGCAGCAAATGGTTCTTTTGCATTTGGTTTACGTGTAATTTTCTCTCCTGTATCTGGATCTGTACCTTCAGTATCTTCAACATCTACTGGAGAAGGCAAGTAACGACAAACTGCATCTAATGCTGTTTGTACACCTTTATTTTTGAATGAAGATCCACACATCATTGGAACGATACTTAAATCGATACAAGCTTTACGGATTGCTTCATGTACCTCATCTTCAGAAATTGAATCTGGGTTTTCAAAAAACTTCTCCATCAATTTGTCATCATATTCTGCAACCGCTTCAATTAATTGAGCTCTCCAATAATCAACATCTTCTTTCATATCATCTGGTACTGGAACTTCTACATAAGTCATACCTTCTGTAGCATCATCCCACATGATACCTTTCATTTTAATTAAATCCACCACGCCTTTGAAATTATCTTCAGCACCAATTGGTAATTGTAAAGGCACCGCTTTAGCACCTAACATTTCTCTTACTTGGTTTACTACCATTAAGAAGTCAGCACCAGCACGGTCCATTTTGTTAACGAAACCAATACGAGGAACTTTATAACGATTCGCTTGACGCCATACTGTTTCTGATTGTGGCTCTACACCATCTACTGCAGAAAACAACGCAATCAAACCATCCAATACACGCATTGAACGCTCTACCTCTACAGTAAAGTCCACGTGACCTGGAGTATCAATAATGTTGAAATAATAGTTTTTAGTATTTGCATCTGGCTTTCCTAAAACTGTAGGGAACTGCCATTGACAAGAAACCGCTGCAGAAGTAATGGTGATACCTCTTTCTTTTTCTTGTTCCATCCAGTCAGTGGTAGCACCACCATCATGTACTTCACCAATTTTGTGAATCATACCTGTGTAACGTAAAATACGTTCAGTGGTAGTTGTTTTACCCGCATCAATGTGGGCTGCAATACCAAAGTTTCTTTGTAGTCTTAAGTCCGCCATATTAAGTTGTTTATTTTTTAGTCTAAATTCCGAGGCGCAAAGTTAATGATATAAGTGATTGAACAAACAAAAAACCCCAAATAAATGGGGTTTTGTATAAATTTTAAATCAATTAAATGATCCTTAAACTTTGAAGTGAGAGAAAGCCTTGTTGGCTTCTGCCATACGGTGTACGTCTTCTTTCTTTTTGAAAGCTGCACCTTCACCTTTTGTAGCTGCGATAATTTCGTTCGCTAATTTATCAGCCATTGTTTTACCATTTCGCTCACGGCTGTAACGAACTAACCATTTCATGCTCAAAGAGATCTTTCTGTCAGCACGAACTTCTGAAGGAATTTGGAAAGTTGCACCACCAATACGACGGCTACGAACTTCTACAGCAGGAGTAACATTAGCTACTGCCTTCTTCCACATTTCATATCCATCTTCTCCAGTGAATTTGCTCACTTTGTCTAATGCATCATAGAAAATATTGAAAGCGGTAGTCTTTTTACCATCTAACATAATGTTGTTGATAAAACGAGTAACCAATTTATCGTTAAAACGAGGATCTGGTGCTAATGGAATCTTTTTAGGTTGTGCTTTACGCATGTCAGTCGAATATTAATGAGTTGTGATTATTTTTTTGCTTTTTCTTTCTTAGTACCATACTTAGAACGAGACTGCTTACGGTCTTTAACACCAGCAGTATCCAAACTACCACGAACAATATGGTAACGTACACCCGGTAAGTCTTTCACACGACCACCACGTATTAAAACGATACTGTGCTCTTGTAAGTTATGACCTTCACCTGGGATATAAGCGATTACTTCAATCTTATTAGTCAAACGCACTTTCGCTACTTTACGTAACGCAGAGTTTGGCTTTTTAGGAGTTGTAGTATAAACTCTTGTACATACACCACGACGCTGAGGACATGCATCCAAAGCTCTTGATTTACTTTTAGCCCTGATGATCTCACGGCCTTTTCTCACTAATTGTTGAATAGTAGGCATTTATTATGCTGTTTTGTTCAATTCTGGTTATAAAAAATTCGGACGGCAAAGGTAATGCCTGTAAACGAATTCCCAAAATGTTTATTGGCTATTTTTAAAAAAAGCACAGAAATAAATCCAATTGGGTACGTAAATGGCTGTTTACCAATAGTTTGTACTAAATATGCATTAGCCAATTATATTTATCTGCCACATTGCCCATTCTGATATCATTTAGCTGTTTTTTCAATGCAGGTGCCACTTTTAAAGCATCTACATCAAAATCCATATTATATTCTCCATGTGACAATCTAGAAATATAAGAAACTACTGCTGCAGTACCCACACCAAAAACTTCCTGGAATAATCCTTTCTTGTGAGCATCCACAATTTCAGCAACAGATAAATTTCTTTCTTCCACTTCATAGCCCATGTCTCTTAATAGAATAATAGAGCTCGCTCTTGTAACACCTTTTAATACCGTTCCTCTATCTACACTTGGTGTGATTACTTTCCCATCAATCACAAACATCACGTTCATCATACCCACTTCTTCTACATATTTATGTTCAATGGCATCTGTCCATAAAACTTGATCAAAACCTTTTTGTTGTGCAAGACTAACTGGGTATAAACTTCCACCATAATTTCCTCCATTCTTTGCAAACCCCACCCCACCTGGTGTTGCACGCGTATATTGTTGTTCAATTAAAATTTTCATTGGTGCAGAAAAATATGCACCACTTGGTCCAAGAATAATCATGAACTTATATGTTTGCGAAGGTCTTACTCCTAAGAAAGGATC
>CAZXWT010000007.1:0-16704 GCA_964644475.1 uncultured Sediminibacterium sp.
ATTTTTGAAACATCTGAATTATCTCCATTGGCTTCTTTAAATCTTGCTTCGTAAGCAAATTTGGCCTTAGTATATAAATCGGCATTGTATTGATAAGTTGCTGCTGGGATGGCTAAGACACCATATACTAGGGGCACTTTCCAATATTGTTTATTGTATACCTGACCCCAGCCTGGAAGGATGGCAGATCTTTGAGTGGCAATTCTTGGAATATGATGTTTAATAGACGCGACTTGAATTGAGTCTGTTTGGCTGGAGCTAGCTTGTCCAAAAACAGGCAATTGGAAAAAACAAAATAAGCCTATAGAAAATAAAACTCTCATCTTAGCTTATGCTTAATTGCATTGCTTCTAAAATCTTGTTTAAACCGTTTAAGTCTGCATATTCTACAGTGATCTTTCCGCTACCATTTTTTTGATGTTGCAAATGTACTTTGCTTGAAAAATGATCACACAATTTATCTTCTAGTTTTTTATAAACAGGGGATAATTGGTTAGGATTCAATTTTGCCGCGCCAGACTTATTAGGAATCACTTGTTTTAATAAAGCTTCTGCTTGTCTTACTGTCAAGCCCTTATCCATAATTTCTTTGAATACAAATAATTGCTTATCAACTTCTCTGCCAATTAATAATTTAGCTAAACTCACACTTAAACTACCACTTCTAACAGCGGCTTGAATGCTAGGAGGTAATTCTAATAAACGAATATAGTTTGCTATGGTAGATCTATCCTTACCCATTCTTTCTGCTACTTGTTCTTGGGTATAGTTCAATTCATCCATCATGCGTTGATAACTCAATGCAATTTCTATTTCATTTAAATCTACTCTTTGTAAATTCTCTAATAAAGCAAGTTCTAATAATTCTTTATCATTAACCTGTCTAATGTATGCTGGTACATCTACTAAGCCAGCTAATTTAGCAGCACGAAATCTTCTTTCTCCTGCAATCAATTGATATTTGCCATCACTTAAAGCAGATAGAGTTAAAGGTTGGATGATATCGTGTAGCTTAATTGAATTGGCTAATTCTTGTAATGCTTTTTGATCAAAATCTTTTCTTGGATTTTTTGGATTCACCACAATATTTGACAAAGCCACTCTGTTGGTAGCTACTGCTTTTTCAATAGCAGCAGGTTGCACTCTTCCAGCAGGATTTTTATACTCTGCGTCCATATTTTGTAATAAGGAACGAAGGCCTTTGCCAATCAAATCTTTATTTGGTGTACTCTTGCTCATGTCTTAATCAATTATGCGCTCGGCATTACTCATATTGGTCATGCCATTTTTTTGTAAAATTTCTTTAGCTAAGTTTAAATAGTTCACGGTACCCTTGCTATCTGCATCATATAAGATCACAGGCTTTCCAACACTAGGTGCTTCACTTAATCTTGTATTTCTATGAATGATTGTTGAGAAAACCATATCATCAAAATGCTTTCTTACTTCACTCACCACTTGATTACTTAATCTTAATCTACCATCATACATGGTCATCAAAATTCCCTCAATTTGCAAATCAGGGTTTAATCTACTTTGAACAATCTTTACTGTGTTCAATAATTTCCCTAATCCTTCTAGTGCGAAGAATTCACATTGAACTGGAACAATTACACTATCAGATGCAACCAATGCATTTACGGTAATTAAACCAAGAGAAGGTAAACAATCAATGATGATAAAATCATATTGATCTTTAACTGGCTCTAATAAATTTTTTAAAACGTTTTCTCTATTGGGAAAGTTTACTAATTCTATTTCTGCACCCACTAAATCAATATGGGATGGGATTAAATCTAAATGAGGAATTTCTGTTTTTAAGATAATATCAGATAATGGGGTGTGATTGATCATCCCGTCATACAAACTTGTGGTGATATTATGTAAGTCAAAACCAACTCCTGTAGTACTATTTGCTTGAGGATCAGCATCAATTAACAAGGTTCTGTATTCTAAAACAGCCAAACTTGCCGCAATATTGATTGCAGAAGTGGTTTTTCCAACCCCTCCTTTTTGATTTGCTATACCTATAATTCTTGCCATAAAACTGGGATCCTTAATTTCTGCCAAAAATAAGGTATAAATGGTAACATTTTGGGATTAAATTAACCCATTCTAGGCCTTTTAGGACTAATTTTGATCTCTTAAATCAAAGCAATGCGTAGTCCAATTTTCCTCTTATTCTTTATATCTATATTGATTCTCATAGATTTTTACATTTTTCATGTATTGAAGACATTGACTCAAGGGGCCTCAAGCCAAGCAAAGTCTATCATTTTTGTGGTCTATTGGGCACTCTGTGTGATTAGTTTGAGTAGTTTTTTGCTTTTCCCCTTTATCAATAACCCTTATTTTAGACAATATATCTTCTCAGTGAGTATTGGGTGGGTACTTACTCAGGTAACCATGGTGTTATTCTTTTTATTAGACGATGTAAGAAGGGGTACTTTCTGGACCATTGGTCAAATCACTACAGCTACTGGGGCACAATTTTTAAACACAGAGAAAGGTATTCCAAGATCTACTTTTTTAAGTTGGCTAGGGGTAGGTTTGTCTTCCAGTTTGTTTTTCTCTTTGCTATATGGATTTGGCAATAAGTATAATTATCAATTAGTGCGTCAAAAAATTACCTTAAAGAATTTGCCTGAAGCATTCAAAGGATTTAAAATTATTCATATCAGTGATATACATAGTGGAAGTTTAAAGGAAAAAGAAGCGGTACTAAAAGGTATTCATTTAATCAATCAACAAAATGCAGATTTGGTTTTATTTACAGGTGATTTAGTGAATGATCGAGCTACAGAAATGCATGATTGGATGGATGTGTTTAGTCAAATTAAAGCACCACATGGTGTATTTAGTACTTTGGGTAACCACGATTATGGAGATTATGTACAATGGGATTCAGTAGAAGCCAAACAGCAAAATCTTAGAGACCTTGCATTGGTTCATGAGCAATTAGGGTGGCGATTATTGATGAATGAGAATGTTTCTATTACAAAGAATAATGCAAGTATTAGATTAGTCGGCATAGAAAATTGGGGAGCAAAAGCAAGATTCCCTAAATATGGCAAAATGGATAAAGCCATGCAAGGCGTTGATCCCAATGAGACTATTATTTTATTAAGTCATGATCCTAGTCATTGGGAAGCGCAGGTACAAGTTCAATATCCTCAAGTAGATTTAATGTTGTCTGGTCACACTCATGGTATGCAGTTTGGATTAGAAAACCCCTATTTTAAATGGAGTCCAGTACAATGGGTCTATAAACAATGGGCTGGAGTATATAAAAAAGCAGACCAACAATTATACGTCAATAGAGGATTTGGTTTTTTAGGATATCCAGGAAGAGTAGGCATTATGCCAGAAATCACTTTAATTGAATTGGCTTAGTAACATTTTATGATTTTCTTCGTTATATAATTCATTAATACCCCCGATTATGAAAAAGTATTTTTTTATTGTAGCATTGTTTTTCACAACAGCTGGTTTCGCTCAAGAACATTTTAATTTGGGCATTAAGGTTGGTCAAAATTTTTCTAAAGTAAATAATGTAGCAGCAGATAGGTCACAAGCATCTTTTCATATTGGTGCGCAAACTAGTATAAGATTAACCAATACATTTAGTATCGCACCAGAAGTGATTTTGTCACAAACTAAATTGGAAGCAGATCCTTCATTAATGGATGTTTTAGGGTCCAATAACTTACAGCCTGAGACTTATCATTTAAACTATTTATCCTTCCCTGTTCTATTGCAAATAAGACCTATTAATAAATTGGTATTGGAATTAGGTCCGCAATACAGCGTATTAATGAATCAATCAAAGGATGGCAAAGAATTGGCATCAATGGCATTTAAGTCTGGTGAATTTGCATTTGTTGGTGGTGCAAAAATTCAATTCTCTAATATTGCAGCATATGGAAGATATGTTGCAGGAATGCAAGATATCAATGCTTTACAAGATCAGGCACATTGGAAATCTAGACAATGGCAATTAGGAATCAGCTTGAATCTATTTGGCTTTTAATTGCTTTTTTAAATCTGCAATAGTTAATTCTAAAGAAGCAAGCAATTCTTTTTGTTCATTAATAAAGCTATTATTGTCAATATTGCCAATTACTTTATTCATCTCTTCCTCGTTTTCATATACCATTTTTCTAAATGGATTCTTATAATCCTTAGATCTAGTATATAAAATGCTTTCTGTGATATCAGCTTTGATAGTTAAGTACTTGTCTAATAAGTCTACAAGTGTAGCAGTTTTGATTGTTGCTAATTTTTTTCCTGTAATTAATTCTAAAGCAGCCAATGCATGAGCTGTTTTTTGTTGTGGATATTTAGTAGAAGCCGTTTGATAGAATTCGTGCACTTGATCCCATTCAGAAATGGTATCATTTTTTATTTGGTTCAATAAAGTCTGCACCGTTTTTGTTGGCATTAATTGTCCACCCACATTGGTCCATTGCATATCTTTTGTACTATACTTCAAAGAATTCACTGAGGCAATGACTGATTTATGTTTCTTTCCAGCGATTTCAGATACTAATGCATCCATACCATACACCAAGATCATTTTTTCAAACATATGGTAGGCATCGTATACCTTAACCATTCTTGTTTTACGTTTGCTATTTTCAAACCCTTCTGCAAATATTTCTAAACTATCAATCTCTTTTTTGGTCTTGGTTTGAAGTAATTTTTTCCCAAGCTCTATCAATGCTTTTTCGGTGCTTGCTTGTAGTTTTTTGTCTTTTAACATTACAGCTTTAGCAACAGCGATGGCTAAAATATCCAAAGATTTAATCAACTCATTTACAGAGTCAGGGGCTAAGTAATTGTATTCAAAAATCGGCGTCTTGTCAATTCTCTTGTCTCTATCAATATATTTCCAAGCGTTTCTTGCTAATGCATAAAAATTATATAAGAACCAATAACCAGGCATAATTAGTAATTCGTCATTCTTAGGATCGTTACTGATTAGTGAGAAGGGTAGTGGTATATTTAATTCATAGGCATAGTCGCCCTTATTCAATAGTGCAAAACTGGCAAATATTGAATTGTGCTTTATGCTCACACAAAGTCCTGGCCAGAAACCTCTGCCCATAATTACTTCTCCGTCAGCACCTCTACTATTATGATTAGAGCCCAAAGTTGCTCCAGCAGCAATATTGGATTGACCCATTACTAGCGCTGCGCATAAGAAAGAGTTATTGTGATGTTGTTCATGTGCAGGGAATATCAAAGAGTTCAATACTTCGCAACAAGAAATAGTAGCGTTCGTTCCTAAATAAGAATTAATTAATCTTGCGCCATACTTTAGCTGGGAGTAATCTGACAATACAAATCTAACCGCTTTAATGCCATAGAAAACCCTACAACCATATCCTATAATACCATTGACTAATTCGCATCCTTCTCCAATTTGTGTTTTGGCTTTTGGATCAGAATTAATGGTCACATTTTTTATTTTATTAGCGCCTTTTAAATAAGCATCTGGACCAATCCATACGTCTTTGATAATCTTACAATTTTTAATCACCGTTCTATCACCGATTTTCCCGTAATAACCTAGTTTATTATCGTATCGCTTATCAGTAAGTTCAATAAATTTTTTCTGTAATAAATCATCATGTCTATTTCTGGTCCATAAATAAGCATCTCCGGCTGTCATGCCATTAAAAGGCAATACTTTTCTTCCAGTATTCTCATTACAAAGTTCCATCCATATTCTAACATCACTTGATTCGCCTTTCTTTAAAATACCATTACCAAATTTGGAGTGGTTTGTAGCAACAATCTCATTTACATTGGTAATGATGACTTCATTCCCTAATATATAATGAGATAAGTAGTTTACATTATGTACTGCAACATTATTCCCAAAGTCGCAGCTTATAATTGTTGAATTGTATAATCCCACAGGAACAATTAAATCACTAAAGCATAAACAATTGTTCTCTAATTCTCCAATTCTAATTAAGCCAAAAAATGCACAGTTCTTTACTAACTCAGGATTAAATTTTGACGATACTAAAATCTTTGTCCAATCATCACTAGTATTACCATTGCGCACTAGAATTTCAATTTCAAGTGCATTTAGGCTTCTATATTGTATACCACTTCTATTTTGCTTATCTCTTAAATAGTACTCATTCTTTCCTTTAGGTGGTTCTGGTATAAACCCATAACCTAATTGTTGAATAGGTAGTTTTTTGATATTGTTCATGCCTTACTTATTTAAATAATGTAGGATGTGTTTCATCCCAATTAGTTTGCTCTTGGTATTTTTTTGCTACTAATAAAATGGTCGCTTCGTCGTATAATTTACCAACAAAGCTAATTCCTGTTGGTGTATTTGATTTTTTATTAAATCCATCTGGTACACATACTACTGGATGTCCAGTCAGGTTGGTGATAGCAGATTGATTTCCGTCACCTCTTGAAGGGCAAATGATAGCGTCGTACTGATTGATTACCTCATTTACTTTTTGCATCAATACATATCGATGTCTTTGTGCATTGATATATTCTACTGCTGGCACAAATCTTGCAGTTCTAAATTGATTTGGCCAATCATTTTTTGTTTGTCTAGTTAGCAAATCATCAATATTATTTCTGGTCAATTCATCAAACTGTGCTGCACATTCTGCACCAATAATCACATCCATTATATTAAACTGGTAAACGCCGCTATCAGGGAAGTTTACAGGAACCAATTCAACACCCATTTGTTTGAACACTGCTAAGGCTTTCAAATCATTATTATTGGTGTCTTTAATCTTGTCAAAATAATTCTTTGCGTAACCAATCTTTAATTTTTTAATATCTTTTTTATCAGCATAATTAAATGGCATATTAACTGCACTTCCATCTTTACCATCCGTTCCGTGAATATAATTAAATACTATGGCTGCATCAGCAGCTGATCTACAAATAGGTCCTATTTTATCTAAACTATAACTTAATGCCATCGCACCAGTCCTACTAATGCTACCAAAAGTTGGTCTTAATCCTGTTGCACCACAAGTGGTAGAAGGTGATACAATACTGCCCCAGGTTTCTGTACCAATGGCAAATGGAACAAGTCCTGCTACTGTTGCTGATGCAGATCCAGCTGATGAACCAGAAGAGCCATATTGTAGGTTCCAAGGATTCTTTGTTCTACCTCCATACCAGTAATCACCCATTGCCAATGCTCCAAGGGTAAACTTGGCTACTAAAACTGCACCTGCTTCTTTTAGTCTTGTATAAACATATGCATCTTCTTCAAGTACTTGATTTTGATAGGGTGCCGCTCCCCAGGTTGTTTTAGTTCCTTTTACAGCAAATAAATCTTTTAAGCCATATGGTATGCCATGTAACAATCCTTTGTATTGTCCTTTCGCAATTTCTTCATCGGCTTTCTTTGCTTGTTGATAGGCAATTTCTTCTTGTATACTAATTACACATTGTAAAGTATCTCCCCATTTTTTTATTCTCTCAATAAAAAATCTTGTTAGTTCAAGAGAACTGATCTTTTTATTTTTTATCAAAGAAGCTAATTGCTCAATAGAATAAAAAGCTAAATCGTTTTTATTTTTTGGAAGTTGAATATTGTTATCTAGTTCCCATTTTATGGGAGCTTGCTGATGATTTAATTTCATGCTAGGCAATACTGGAGTTTGCCACATGCTTAATGGGGTACTATTTGGCAAAGACAATTTGTGCATTGCTTTATAATTAGCCAAATTATCAATCACGTCTGAGTATAATGTATCAATCTCTTTTGTGGTAAAATGCAGATCAAAAATCTTTGCAGTTGAGAAAAGGTCTGATTTTTGTATAGTGCTATCTTGTGCAGATACTATTAAGCCAATTAGCAAGCATAATTGCAGTAAAAGTAATCGCATAGTTATTTGTTTTAATTCAAACAAAGATACTATTACCTACCTGATTTTGAATTGCTATGTCTTCTTTTTTGGCCTCCTTTTGCACCAAAACCTCCTGCATGTTGTGCCGCGCGACCCCTTGTATTCTTAGGTTTGCCCCAGCCTGCGTCTTTAGAGCTTTTATTTGCATGAAATTGTTGCATTGGGTATGGGTGCTCGTTGATTACTGGAACCTTTTTGCCAATCAGTTTTTCAATATCTGCTAAGTATGCTTTTTCTTCAAAATCGCAAAAAGACAAAGCTGTACCTGAAGCGCCAGCTCTACCTGTTCTTCCAATTCTATGCACATAGGTTTCTGGAATATTAGGTATGTCAAAATTGATCACATGTGCTAATTCATCTACGTCAATTCCTCTTGCTGCAATATCGGTTGCTACCAATACTCTGGTAGATTGGTCCTTAAAGTTACTCAAAGCTCTTTGTCTTGCATTTTGAGATTTATTACCATGAATGGCTTCGGCAATAATATTGTTCTTAGTTAACAACTGTACTACTTTGTCTGCTCCATGTTTTGTTCTAGTAAATACTAATGCAGTTTTAATTGCTGGATTTTTTAATACCTCAACTAATAATGCATTTTTATTCACTTTATCTACAAAGTAAACAGACTGATCTATAATCTCTACTGTAGAAGATACAGGTGTAACAGTTACTTTTTCTGGATGATGCAAAATACTATTGGCTAATTGCACAATTTCTGGCGGCATGGTTGCAGAGAAAAACAAAGATTGTCTTTTTTTAGGAAGTACTGCCAGTAATTTTCTTACATCGTTGACAAAACCCATATCCAACATTCTGTCTGCCTCGTCTAATACAAATATTTCAACGTCTCGTAAACTGATATATCCTTGGTTCATTAAATCTAATAAACGACCCGGAGTAGCAATCACCACATCTACACCATTTTTTAATGCAGTTACTTGTGGTCCTTGTCCAACTCCTCCAAATATAACAGTGCAATTTAATGGTGTATGTCTGCCATAGGCATTGAAACTCTCTGCAATTTGTATTGCTAATTCACGTGTAGGAGTAACAATTAAACTTTTTATTCTTTTTCTCTTCTCAACAGGCTTTGCTGAAAGTAATTGTATAATTGGTAAGGTAAATGCTGCAGTTTTTCCTGTTCCTGTTTGTGCGCAACCCAATAAGTCTTTACCCTCTAATACGATGGGTATAGATTGTTCTTGAATAGGGGTTGGGTTAGTGTAGCCTTCTTCGAATAATGCCATTAAAATTGGCTCAATCAAACCAAGTTCTTTAAAATTTGTACTCATAATAGACCGCAAGGTACGTTATTTAAATTTGAGCCATAATAAGACTGAGTTTCAATTGGTCTAACCAATTTACTCCACCGTAACGGATTTTGCTAAGTTTCTTGGCTTATCCACATCAATGCCTTTTGCAACACCTACATAGTAGCTTAATAATTGCAATGGAATGACACTTAAAAGAGGTGCAATGACTTCATCAATCTCTGGGACAAACATAATATTCTCAGACATGGTGGGTAAAACTTCATCGCCTATAGTTGCCACAGCAATCACTTGTCCTTTTCTTGCCTTGATCTCTTGAATATTAGAAACTACTTTTTCGTAGTACATATCTTTTGTAGCAACAAATACTACTGGCAGGTTTTCATCTACTAAGGCTATTGGTCCGTGTTTCATTTCTGCAGCAGGATAACCCTCAGCATGTATATAAGTGATCTCTTTTAATTTTAATGCACCTTCTAATGCAATAGGGAAATTATAGCCTCTACCTAAATACAAGAAGTCTGATGCATCTTTGTATTTTTTAGCAATTTTTTCAATCACTGAAGTGTCTGCTAAAATTTCTTTTACTTTTTCTGGAACAGCAGCTAGTTCATTTAATAAGTGAATATATCTATCATCGGAAATACTTCCTTTTGCTTTAGCCATCTTTAATGCCATCATAGTTAATACTGCCAACTGACCTGTAAATGCCTTAGTACTAGCTACACCAATTTCTGGTCCGGCATGTGTATAAGCGCCTGCGTGTGATAAACGAGCAATACTAGATCCAACTGCGTTTACTACTCCAAAAATGAATGCGCCTTTTTCTTTTGCACTCTCCAATGCCACTAATGTATCTGCGGTTTCTCCACTTTGAGAAATTGCAATAATTACGTCTCCAGGATGTATAACTGGATTTCTATATCTAAATTCAGAAGCGTATTCAACTTCAACAGGAATTCTACATAATTCCTCTATCATATATTCTGCAACTAATCCAGCATGCCAACTTGTACCACATGCAACAATCATGATACGAGAGGCTTTTGTTAATGCTTCTAAATGATTATCCACACCAGCCATCACGATTTGTTGTTGGTCTTGTAACAATCTACCTCTCAAACAATCAAAAATAGTAGAAGGTTGTTCAAACACTTCTTTTAACATAAAGTGATCATAACCTCCTTTTTCAATCGCCGCCAATTCCATATCCAATTTTTGGATAAATGGTGTTTGTTTTTCGTTGCCTAGATTCTTTAATATTAATTCGTCTTTTTTAACAATTGCAATTTCATAATCATTTACATACACCACTTCTTTGGTATATTCAATGATAGGAGAGGCATCGCTCGCTAAAAAGTGTTCGTCTTTTCCTATACCAATTACCAATGGACTACCTTTTCTTGCAGCGATTATCGTTTCAGGATCTGCTTGATCGATTAATAAAATACAATAAGCGCCTACAATTCTTTTCAGAGCAATTCTTAATGCTTCTTCCAAGCTACTTTTATTATTGTCTTGGATATCTTGAATAAAATTCAATAATACTTCAGTATCTGTATCACTCTTGAAAGTATAACCCTTATTGGTTAATTCTGTTTTGATTTGAGCATAGTTCTCAATAATACCATTATGCAACATGGCTAATTTGCCATTATTAGATAAATGAGGATGCGCATTTCTATCAGAAGGTTCACCATGAGTTGCCCAACGGGTATGACCAATACATATATGAGAATGCATATTTTTACCCACCACTGCTTCTTCTAATTCTGCTACCTTACCTTTTTTCTTATGTATTTGTAAGTCTCCATCTTGAATGATTGCCACACCTGTACTATCGTATCCACGATATTCCAAACGCTTCAAACCTTTTAAAACTATTGGGTATGCTTCTCTATTTCCAATATAACCTACAATTCCACACATATTTTGATAATTTGGGTATTAATTGATAATTTAAGCAAAAATAAACATTAAATTTTTAATGTATGTCAGGTTTAAAATCTTTTGATCCCCAAGAAGAATATATTTTAGAAGATGAACGAGTGTTAATGAGGCCACTTAGGCCTGAAGATTGGGAATTATTTAAAGATCTCCCTAAAAACGAACCGGATATTTGGAAGTATTCTTTAATGACTATCCAAAATGAACAAGACCTTCAATCTTATTTTCAAACAGCAAATGATGCTCGTAATGCAGGAACATCATATGCTTTTATTGTTTTTGATAAATTAACACAATCGTTTGTGGGATGTACCAGATTCTATGATATACAAATTCAATATCTATCAACTCAATTAGGATATACCTGGTATGCAAAATCATCTTGGGGTACCGGATTGAATCTACATTGCAAATTTTTGTTACTTCAATTTGCTTTTGAACAATTGGGTTTGGAGAGAGTGGAGTTTAGGGCCGATAATGATAACAAAAGAAGTATTGCTGCCATGCAAAAAATTGGATGCACCATTGAAGGTGTTTTAAGAAGTCATATGCCCAAGCCAAGTGGTGGCAGAAGAGACTCTATAGTATTGAGTATTTTAAAAACAGAATGGTTGGCATCTGTAAAAAATAGTTTAGCAAGAATTTTATAAAGATCTTACAACAGGGTTCCTTGTAAAAAGTAAAATGCTAAACCAAAATAAATTAAAATTGCAGTTACATCTACTAATGTTGCAACAAATGGTGCAGAAGATACTGCAGGGTCAGCGCCTAATCTTTTTAATAGTATCGGCAACATCGATCCTGTAATAGTTCCCCAAATCACTACGCCCACTAAAGTAAATCCAATGGTTGTGGCAATTAACATCCAATGTTCTCCATAAAATCCAGGAGAAATCATGTGCCAAACTGAGACTCTAAAAAATCCAATAATTCCGAGTACGATTCCTAATAATAAACCACTTAATATTTCTCTTCTTAAAATCCTCCACCAATCCTCAATAGTAATTTCTCCAACAGACATGGCTTGTATAATTAGTGTGGATGCTTGAGATCCTGTATTACCACCACTTGATAAGATTAAGGGTATGAAAGTAGCTAAGATTAAAACTTTGGCTAATTCTCCTTCAAAATAACCCATCGCAGTAGCAGTAAGCATTTCGCCAAAGAATAAAACAACTAACCAAGTAATTCGTTTCTTGAAAAGTTTGAAAATAGAAATGTCTAAGTAAGGTTCATTCAATGCTTCGGTACCTCCCATTTTTTGCATATCCTCTGAGAACTCTTCATTGGTTACCCATAAGATATCATCAATAGTAACAATACCTAATAATATATCATTATCGTCCACTACCGGAATAGCCGTTCTATTATTCATTTTAAATACCTGGCTGGCTTGCTCCTGATCGTCGTATACATTTAGTGCAACATATCTTCCGTCTATAATCTCCCCAATAATGTCTTCAGGTTTCGCTAATAATAAATCTCTGATTCTAATATCGTCCACTAAGTGACCGTGGTCATCAATAATATAAATTACATCAATGGTCTCTGAGTTCTTGCCATACTTTCGAATATTATCCAAAACCTGTGCAACAGTATAATGAGGATACACATATACATAATCAGGCGTCATCAAACGACCCACACTATCTTCTGGATAACCTAATAAGGAAAGGGTGATTTTTCTTTCTTCAGGATCTAATAGCTTAATTAAATCTCTGATAGCTGCTTTGGGTAATTCTTCTAAAAAGTCTGTTCTATCATCTGGAGGAAGTTCATTTAAAATTTTAGCTGTTTTACGAGCAGGCAATTCCTTGATGATATCCTTTTGCTGATTGATGTCCAAAATTTTGAAAACACTTACCGCTCTGTGTACGGTCATATTATCAATGATATGGGCTTCTTGTTCTGGGAATTCGTTCACCAGCTCTACCACATCACTAATATTTTGTTCGTCCAAGAATTCCTTCAAAAGACGATTGTCATTCTTGGATAATATATCCATGAATAGCGCTGATAAGTTTATTTCTTCTTTTTCTATTTCTACTATTTCAGACATGGCTGCAAGTTAATAAAAATCCCAAGGATGCCCTATATTTATGCCATGATTCTTCCATTCTTAACAATAATATCAACTAGCAATAGGGGTAGAGGAGTATTTACTTCAGAATCAATTGTTGCAGGCACTACTATTGAGATATCGCCAGTGCTTGTATTAAGTGCCGAGGAAAGAGCCAATGTAGAGAAGACCTTGTTACACGATTATATTTTTGAATGGGGCGAGGATCATAAAAGTGCTGCTGTGGCATTAGGATATCTATCAATGTATAATCATACTGCGAATCCTAATTGCAAGTATCAAATGGACTTCGAAGAGCAGACTATTTCAATTATTACTATAAAGGATGTACTTGCAGGAGAAGAGCTTTTCATTAATTACATGAATGCTGAAGGGGCTTCTGACAAGCCAGTTTGGTTTGATGCTGTTTAAAATAAAACCAAACAAACAGGCATAGAAACTTTGATTTGATTGCCAGTATCTATTAAGTCGCCATTTGTTGGATCAACTCTATATATTGCTACATTATCAGAATCTTGATTAGCCACTAATAGCCATTTACCATCATTGCTTATGGTAAAATTTCTTGGCTTGATTCCTTTACTTGAAAAATAATGTTGGGACTTATTATTTAATAATCCGTTTTCAAGTACTTCAAGTTTCACAATATTATTTTCATTGCCTCTATTAGATACATAAAGGTATTTTCCATTAGGGGATAAATGAATATCAGCACTTCCAGCTTGACTTGTATAATTATCAGGATGTGTTGCTACGGTTTGCAATTTTTTAATGATCCCTTTTTTGAACTGATACACAGATACAGTTCCTGTTAACTCTTCAATAACATAAACGATTTGTCCGTTTTTTGAGAATGCTATATGTCTAGGTCCAGCGCCGGGAGTACTTTTAAGTAATAAGTTTTTATCGGTTTGTAATGTAGGTGTAGTAGTTGCTTTATATGGATAAATACTTACTTGATCCATTCCTAAATCTGGCGTAAATAAATAATTTCCTTCTGGATTAAAGAATACTCCATGTACATGCGCTTTTTCTTGTCTTTCCTTATTAATACTGGAGCCCTGATGTTGTATTACTTGACGTGCATTGGATATACGACCATCTGCAAATCGGTAAAACTGTGCAATATTTCCGCCTGTATAATTTGCTACAAAAATATTTTTCTGATCGGGGCTAATGTTTATGTAACATGGGTGAGCACCTTTGCTAGGTGTTTGTTGAATTAACTTTAATGCATTGTCCTTAAAACTGAATGCGCTCACACCACCTTCCAAATCTTCATTGACAGCGTACACATTTTGTTTATCTTTTGTAATGGCTAGAAAAGATGGATTAGAAATCATATTGGTATGACTCAATTCAATCGCTTTTCCAGTAGCTGTGTCAAAATGATATACATAAATTCCCTTACTTCCTTTTTGAGTATAAGTGCCAATTAATAAATTAGCATCTTGTGCAAATGAATTTACTGATATAAAAAGAATAAAGAGGGCAGCTATTTTTTTAATCATTGTGGATGTTTCAATTATTGGTATATTCTTACATAGTCTACTTCCATTCTAACAGGGAAGATACTATCATCGATGGTATTGCCAGCCAAATTGCCGCCAATAGCTAAATTTAGTATCAAAAATTGTGGATCTACAAACGGATAATAATCTGTACCTCTTCCATCATTCACAGCCGTGTAGTATAAAACATCATCTACATAGTACTTCAAACTTTCTTTGGTCCAGTCTAATTTAAATACATGAAAATCGTTGGTGATGCCGTTAATATAAGTACTATAAGTTTGTTGAGTTCCTAAGGTCCAGTTTAGTTTCTTAGAATGTGCAGACCAAAACATTTTATCTAAATCTTTTCCCACATGTTCCATAATATCAATTTCTCCACATGCAGGCCAACCAACCGTCTTAATATTATCGCCTAACATCCAAATAGCTGGCCAAGTGCCAACTCCTTTAGGGATTTTTGCTCTTACTTCAATTCTTCCATAAGTCCATGTTGCTTTACCTTGTGTTAACATTCTAGCGGAAGTGTAAAATTTGCCTCCCTTGTTTTCTTTTCTTGCTTCTATAACCAATTTTCCATTTTCAATTCTTGCGTTAGTTAAATCACTTGTATAATATTCAGCTTCATTATTTCCCCAGCCATTGGTTCCTGTTCCAATATCATATGCCCATTTTGAAGGATCGGGAGCACCATCCGTTCCAAATTCGTCAGACCAAACTAATTTCTTAGTAGTATCAGTAGTTGTGGTTGGAGGTGTGGTGGGTGTAGTGGGGGTGGTAACTACAGGTGGTGTTGGCGTCGGAGCTTCTTTTTGAGCACAAAAACTCATAGACAACATTCCAATAACTAGGGTAAATGGCAGCAATCGCATAATTAAATGGGGTTAATGATTGTTCGTTATACTATAATGATTGCCAATTTAAGCAAAAACCTTGTTTTTTGTTGCTTATTTTATAAAAGCGCTGTAAATTTGTGGCATGACATTGAACAAACATATCCATCACCATCATATGCTATCCAAAGGGTAAGCTGGGGTGTAGGTATGTAATTACTATATTCAACCAAAGGGCTTACTCAACAGTAAGCCCTTTTAATTTATAAATAAACCAACATGAAATTAAAATTAGCCATTCAAAAATCAGGGAGATTGCACGACGACTCTATGAAACTATTAAAAGAGTGTGGCATTGATATAAGCAATGGTGTCAATAAATTAAAAGCAGAGGCTGCAAATTTTCCTATCGAATTATTCTTTTTGAGAGACGACGATATTCCCCAATATGTGGAAGACGGTGTAGCAGATATCGGATTTGTTGGTGAGAATGTGGTGTATGAGAAGAATAAGAAAGTGGATGTGGCTTATGCATTAGGCTTTGGCAAATGCAGGCTAAGTTTTGCTGTTCGAAAAGAAGAAAATTTTTCTGGCCCACAATTTTTATCAGGTAAAAAAATTGCTACTAGCTATCCGGTATTAGTGCAGGATTATTTAAATAAAAATAAAGTGGAAGCGGAAATTCATGAAATTAGTGGCAGTGTAGAAATAGCTCCTGGTATTGGATTGGCAGATGTGGTTTGTGATTTAGTGAGTAGTGGATCTACTTTATTTATGAATGGATTAAAAGAAGCAGAAACCATTTTAGAATCACAAGCAGTTCTAATTAAGCGAAAAGATTTTGGAACAGAAGCACAATCAATTTTAGAGCGTTTGTTATTTAGAATAGAATCTGTAAAAAAAGCCAAAAAGAATAAATACGTCTTACTAAATGCGCCAAATGATCAATTAGAAAAGATTATTTCATTACTACCAGGCATGAAAAGTCCTACAGTATTGCCTTTAGCTTCTCCAGGATGGAGTAGTGTTCACAGTGTGATTGCTGAAAGTGATTTCTGGGAAATTATTGAACAGTTGAAAGCTGCAGGCGCAGAGGGGATTTTAGTGGTTCCAATTGAAAAAATGATTTTATAAAATGAAACTTGTTAT
>CAZXWT010000007.1:16804-18748 GCA_964644475.1 uncultured Sediminibacterium sp.
ATTGTTTTATGTACACCTCCTAATAAAGATGGGTCTATTCATCCTGCCATTGCCTATGCAGCTCAATTAATTGGCATCAAAAATGTGTATACTATTGGTGGTGTTCAGGCTATTGCTGCGATGGCATTCGGAACAGCCACTGTGCCCAAGGTATACAAGATCTTTGGTCCTGGAAATCAATACGTAACTGCTGCAAAACAATTAGTGCAACAGTATGGAACAGCCATTGATATGCCAGCTGGACCCAGTGAAGTCTGTGTTTGGGCGGATGAAACTGCTATACCAGAATTTGTTGCTGCAGATTTATTGTCTCAAGCAGAGCACGGTGCAGATAGCCAGGTTTTATTAGTAGCAACAAATGAACAAATTGTTTCAAAAATTGAAGAGGCATTAGCTATTCAATTAAGTCTTTTACCAAGAAAAGAATTTGCAGCACAAGCTTTATCAAATTCTAAGGCAATTGTTATTCAAGAAGCATCCCTTGCTATAGAATTAATCAATGAATATGCTCCAGAACATTTAATTTTATCTATACAAAATGCCGAAGCGGTGGCAGAAAAAATTTGGAACGCTGGATCTGTATTTATAGGTAATTATTCGCCAGAATCGGTAGGGGATTATGCAAGTGGTACTAATCACACTTTACCTACCAATGGATATGCGAAAGCCTATAGTGGAGTTAGTGTAGATAGCTTTGTGAAGAAAATTACTTTTCAGCATTTAACCGAAAGAGGTTTGACTAATATTGCTCAAACGGTCATTGAAATGGCGAAGGCAGAAAGTTTAGAGGCACATGCACAAGCAGTGAAATTAAGAGTAGATTTAATTAATAAAAATAAATAAGGATTGATATGGCATTTGATATTTTAAAAGTGGTAAGACCCAATATTGCAACATTAAAACCATATTCCTCAGCGAAAGATGAATATAGCGGAGAAGCCAATGTTTTATTAGACGCCAATGAAAATGCTTTGGGTTCGCCATTGACTAAATGGTATAATAGATATCCGGATCCTTATCAAAATGAAGTAAAAGAAAAAATTGCTTTTATAAAACAACTGCCTGCTAGTAAAATTTTCTTGGGTAATGGTAGTGATGAAATTATTGCATTATTATTTACTGCATTTTGTGAGCCAGGTAAAGACAATATTATTATTTGTCCTCCCACTTATCCAATGTATGAAGTGAATGCGAATATCAATAATATTGAAATCAAGTCTGCTCCTTTATTGCCGGATTTTCAATTAAATATTGCACATATAGAACAATTAGTGGATGCGAATACAAAAATTATTTGGTTGTGTTCTCCTAATAATCCAACCGGCAATTCTTTGGATAGAATTGATATTGAAACCGTTTTGAATCATTTTAATGGTATCGTGGTGGTAGATGAAGCCTATATTAATTTCTCTAAGCAAAAATCTTTTTGTCAATCTTTAATTGATTATCCCAATTTAGTGGTTCTGCAAACTTTAAGTAAGGCTTGGGGTTTAGCAGGATTAAGATTGGGTATGGCTTTTGCAAGCGAAGAGATTGTTGGGTATTTGAATAAAGTAAAAGCACCTTATAATATCAACTTGCCAGCACAAGAATTGGCTTTAAAAGCTTTAGAAGAAGTAGGACAAGTAAATGACATGATTCAAGAATTGGTGCAGTTAAGAATTGCATTAGCGGGTGTATTTGAAGAAATGCCATTGGTTGAAGCGGTTTATCCTTCCGATACCAATTTCTTATTGGTTAAAATACCCAATGCTACTCAATTATATAAATTCTTGTTAACCAAAGGTATTGTGGTAAGAGATCGTTCAAGCTTGCCTAATTGCGCAGATACTTTAAGGATCACAGTGGGGACAGAACAAGAGAATACTGCATTAGTGGATGCAATGATAGAGTGGATGGACCAACAATTGGCTTAATTATTTGTTAACTTGCTATATAAACTTT
>CAZXWT010000008.1:0-3500 GCA_964644475.1 uncultured Sediminibacterium sp.
CTGTGAACACGAATGCCTTACAAGAATTTGGAGCCCAATTGCTTCAAACTTATAAAATAGACACAAAGAAAAAAGACGCCGCATTTGCACAAAGATTTTTAGCGCATTTAGGAACAATAGAAGAATTATTCAATTATATCTACGGAGATCACCCGAATAGAAATGAATGCTTTGACAATTTACTTGTTAGCTTGATTAAAACTTACCAAGATAGACCAAGTACATTCTTAAAGAAAGATACTGCTAAAGAAAAAAAAGGCAATTGGTTTTTGAGCAATCAAATAACCGGCATGAGTTTATATGTAGACAGATTTGCTGGAAGCTTGAAAGGCCTTGCAGAAAAGTTAGACTATTTTGAAGAATTAGGAGTGAATTTTCTTCACTTAATGCCTGTCTTCGAAAGTCCTGCTGGCGAAAGTGACGGAGGCTACGCTGTATCAAATTTCAGAAAAGTAGATGAGCGTTTTGGAACCAATGATGATTTAAATACACTTATCGAAAAGATGAATGCCAACAATATGTATTTAATGTTGGATATCGTATTGAACCATACTTCACATCATCACGAATGGGCTAAAAAAGCAAAAGCAGGTGATCGATATTATCAGGATTTCTTTTATTTCTACGACAATAGAGATATTCCCAATCAACTAGACCAAACCATGCCAGAGATATTCCCAGAATCTTCTCCTGGCAGTTTTACTTATATTGAAGAATGCAATAAATGGGTAATGACTGTATTCCATCATTATCAATGGGACCTAAATTACAGCAACCCTGCAGTATTAGTTGCCATGTTGGAAAATGTTTTACACTATGGAAATTTAGGTGTTGATATTTTAAGAATTGATGCGCCAGCATTTATATGGAAGCAATTAGGCACCACTTGTCAAAATTTACCACAAGCACATACTTTATTGAGACTAATAAAACAGTGTGTAATGGTTGCCACTCCTGGAATGGCTTTATTAGGTGAAGCCATTGTTGCCCCAGACGAAATTATCAAGTATTTTGGTACTGATAATTATGTTGCAAGAGAATGTGATGTTGCATACAATGCCACTCAAATGGCTTTACAATGGGATGCATTAGCAACTGGTGACACAAGAGTGATGTTATCTGCGCAACATCCCATTTTACAAAAGCCATATGGTTGCACATGGATCTCTTATACAAGATGTCATGACGATATCGGTTTGGGCTATGATGATTATATGATTGAAAGAGCTGGATTTAATGCATATCAACATAGGACTTATTTAAAAAATTATTTCGCAGGATGGCATGAAGGATCTCCTTCTGCGGGTGCTTTGTTTTCTGTGAACCCTAAAACAGGTGATGCAAGAATTAGTGGATCTTTAGCTTCTTTATGTGGATTAGAAAAAGCAGTAGAATGGAATCATGCACCGGCTATTGAAGACGCATTGAAGAAAATAATATTAATGCAGGCACAGTCTATGTTTATGGGTGGTATTCCTATGTTATTCTATGGTGACGAACTAGCTTATACCAACGACTATAGTTATTTACAAGACCCAGGAAAAAGTTATGATAATCGCTGGATGCATCGCCCCATTATGAACTGGGATCGAAATGAAAAAAGAAAAACAAGTGGAACTTTTGAAGAGATTATTTTTAATACAACTAAGAAATTAATCTCTACAAGAAATGCTTTAGAAATTTTAAGCGATTATAAAAATGTAACATGGATGACACCTCATAATATACATGTTGCAAGTTTTATTCGATCATATGAAAATAAGAAAATCTATTGCCTATTCAATTACAAGAATACAGCCTCTTTTGTAACCTGGTATGCTTTTAAAGAACATGGTGAAAGGCCAACCCAGTTAAAAGATCACTGGACTGGCCTTGTTCATCAAGTAGGTAATGACAATGAATACTTTGTATTACCTGGTTATGGATTTGCTTTGTTAGAAGCTATTTAGAATCTGTATCCAATACCAATATTTAATGCGTAGTTCGCAAAAGCAGCATCACCTCTTGCAAATACTTTTGTATCTATAGTTCTTAAAATATCTGGCTGACTTTGATTGCGTTCTCTAAACACTGATATAGGAACGTAAGCATACAAATTAAACTTCTTGAATTGATAGTTTGCACCTGGTTCTACTGCAATAACTGTTCCTGGTCTTCTAAATCCAGAGTTCTTACCAATTAAATCAAATGTTGGAATACACTCATAACGTACACCCAAAGAAAGGGTCAATGCATTTTTAGTGTAATTTGATCCAGCTCTGATTAAATATTGATCAGGAACACTCATAACATCAGAAGTGTATTTAATAGCAGCAGCACTTGGAGTGCCACCTCTTGCAGTGCTTACTCCATTATTATCTCTAGGATTGATCAAATAAAACGCGTTACCATACAAGCTCCAATTTGTATTTAATTGTCTAAATCCACTTAATTCTATAGTTACACCCCATCCACCATCACCAGGTTGAATAGATTGATCCACTGGCCCAACTCTAGTTGCGTTTAATTTATAAGTAAAATCATCTACTGCTTTATAATTACCCGTTGGTATTTTTAATCCGATACCTCCTAATAAATTTCCCTTACGTCCAGCTTTTGGAGCCAATAACCACTTGTAAACGGAGATTCTTGCATCACCAATGCCGCCTGCAGAAGTGGCAAATCTTGGACTTGTTGGTGAATTGCTGATATGTTCATATTTAGACGAACGCTCATTATAAATCAATGGAAGTGCAACTCCTATGCTCCATTTTTCATTTAATGTTCTAACCAAAGAGAGATCAATTGTTCTGTTAAAATTTCTTACTTCTGTGCCTTCTGCAACTCTTTGAGTTTGTTCTACAGTTCCATTAAAATGTCTAAAGGAATTAAAATATCTATAAGCAATATTGAATTCCCATTTTTTTTGTTCTGGCTTTATATTAGTGCTATCCATATGCATCATGCCTGCATGTTCCATGGTATTTAATCCGCCCACAGTTCTAATAGCAACACAACCTTGTGCATTAACGCGCGCACTCACAATCACTAGCAATACTAGTGACAATAATATATTTTTCATTTGTTTTTGGTTTTGGGGTTTAATTAAACAGTGTTTAATTTTTCTTCATTTTTAAATGATCAACTACCCAATTACCAACAGCCCTTCCTTTTTCTGTACTAGTAATACAAGAATTATGAAAGTGAATACCTCCATAAAATCTTGCCCAGTTATTTTCTTCTGCTGCTGCTCTAAAAGATTTAAAACTTCTATTAGCAATGCCAAACTCTAATTCGGTAGAATCTGTAAAGGCAAAATTATCACCGTAAACACTTGTAAGCGCCTCGGCTGCTGAAGATGAAATAGTGGAATGTCCACAAGTATATTCAGGGAATGCGGGTGTTTGTAAAAGGGGTCTCCAGTTGGCATCAAAATATTTATTGATCACAGTTTCTGGACGAACAGTATTGTATTCATATTTGGCATCCCAAGTATGAATAAAAGCATCGAATAAAGCAAT
>CAZXWT010000008.1:3600-17160 GCA_964644475.1 uncultured Sediminibacterium sp.
TATTGTATTCATATTTGGCATCCCAAGTATGAATAAAAGCATCGAATAAAGCAATTGCAGTTTTAGCATAAGCATATACTGCTGTATTAAAATCTTTATTGGCTGTTTTATTAGCTATACCTACAATACTCATCCAATGTCCTGGAGGTGAGAATTTTTTGGTGCTGAACATGGCATGTCCAGTTACATTTACTTTAAAAGGATTGTCATCCCAGAAATTAGCAATATGCTTTTGCTCATCAGTTAAACTATCCACTGCATTTTTTACCATCATTACATTCTTATAGTATTCACTATTCTTATCTGTAACATTAAATGCGGGTGGTGGTGAAGGTCTAAATTGACTTGCACTATCCAGAACCATTGTTCTGATTTCTCTCCAATGTGGTTCTGCAGCAGAAGCATACATAGGTGGTGTAGGCACCCATCTTCCTGGAATATCTTTTACAGTATATTTTTCAGCACTTCTTGTTTGAGCGTAGTTGTCTTTTTTACTCCATGCGATGATAGATGCACCAACTTCTTTGGCATATGCTTCAGAAGCATCGATCATCTTACTAGGCATACCATGATCTTTTACCAATTGATGTAAACTATCAGTATACTCTTTCATACTTCCTTCTGGGAAAGTTACTGCTTCTCCTACCATACAATATGCAATCAATGATGCATAAGGAAAGTCAATATTGGCAGTATCTTTTGCGGCAGGAACATTTGTCAGTCCCTTTAATTGACCAGCTAAACTTTGATAATTAGCAGGGTCACCAGCAGCCATTACTTCATATCCTGCAATAGCAGCATATGCATAGTTTCTTGAAGCAACAATAGGACTAAAATTGTTACCCATTACCACCTGATTTAATTCATGCACTGTATGTGCATATAAATCTGGGTTATGCGTAATGTTTTTATAATCTTTATTGGTATTACAAGCCATTATGCTTGTAAACATTATAACTAAAATAGCTGTTTTTTTCATTGCTATAATTTATTTACACTATGAATACAAAAAATGTGTGTGCACTTTTTGCAGTAAAATTAATTGGAAATCTTTCGATGGAGTGTTAAAAAACTACGCAATGTTTTTCGGAGGAGGCAATTGTATAGGTAAACAATTGCTTAATAAACGATCTGAATAAATACTACCAATTGTATTATTCAGCACTAAATGGATACTTAAATCGTATTTATTTTCAAAAGAGATATAATCAAAAGCCAATAATTTAGAAGAAGATTTTCCAGTTGGAGTAGATTTTTTCTCTTGACCATCTTTTTGTAAATCCTGTGCTAACTTATAAAAGTCTTCTCTTGCATTTTTGATATGCAATCTGTCTTGGTTAGCTAAAACTTTAATCTCAACACTATCATTATAGACTCTTCTTTGTACATATTGATAAACAATACCATTGATGACCATTTCCCCGTCAACTCTTTCAAATTTGGCACTATTGGCATAATATGGAAGATTCACAGGTGTTTTAATAGTCACTAAATCTGCCTCATTGTAATCTTCTTCTTCAATTAGGGCAACAAAATTTTCAGCAGCTTTTTGATCGAAATAATTAGCCACCATTCGGTAACCAAATCCGTTAAAAAGCATAACGCCTAAAATCAATATTGCGGCCAATTTTTTCACTCACTAAAAATACAAAAAATCAGGATACTCATGCCTCAAATTCGTATTTTTGTAGACTAAAAAGACATAAATAACCTATGAAATACCTCAAAATCATCCTAGCAATAGTCCTTTCTGCGGCTTTTCTGTTTATTTACCTTTTTATACCAAATCGTATTTTGGTGAGCGATAATATATATGTTACCCAAACAGGCAGTTCTGTCACCAGGTCTTTTGTTCAAATTCAATACTGGGATAAATGGATGCCTCATAAAGCCATTGAAGGCCATAGCTTTATTTGGGAGGACGGGGCTTTAGAAATAAATGCCTCTTTTATCGCTTCTGTTAAAGCTAGATTTACCAAAGAAGACTTTGAAGCTGGAGTCATTTTTTCGGCGGTAGATGCAGGAAAAGATAGCTCTTTAGTAAGATTTGAGGGCGAAGTAGACAATCGACACCTTTCTCCAATTACCAGAATTCACAATTATATTGAAGCCCAAAAATTAAAAGCGCAACTTTTAACCGTTATCAAAACCGCTGCTGCATATTATAGTACTAGCAAAGGTGTGTATGGGTTTGACATCATTAAAACGAGAGTAAAAGATACTACCTTAATTAGTACACAGCAAAATTTCGCAGATACCCCAAGTTTAGCTCAACAATATGCAATGATTGATAAACTATTAAAGCATATTCAAAAATACAATGGCATTATCCATGGAGACCCTATGATCAATATTACTAGAATAAGTGAAACAGAAGTGTATACTCAAGTTGCCTTCCCATTAGCAGCAGATATACCCACTGGAGATCAAATTGCTATTAAGAAAATGGTTCTAGGAAACATTTTAGAAACAAAAGTACAAGGTGGTCAATCAATTATCAATGCTGCATTTGAAGCTAATAGAAATTATATTGCAGATCATTTAACTTCTTCACCAGCTATTCCATTTGTTACCTATAATACCAATAGATTAAAAGAGGCAGATCAAAATAAATGGATCTCTACTATTTATTTCCCGGTGTATTAATTTGAATTAATCTTAGACTATCCGAATTCATGGCTAATATAAAATGCTGGTTAGCTTGACCTGCAATTTGAATTGGCTTCATATTCCTAACCTGTCCTTTAATACTTAAACCATTATAAGGCTTGGCTTTGAATTGTCCTTTCCCTTGATTAATTAATACTGTACCGTAATCTGCATCATATCTACCCATTTGTACATTATTATCGAAATAATTTCCCATCATTAAAATATCTGGTAAAGCATCCCCATTAATATCGCAAACACTTGCTGTCTTATATGTAGTAATCTGGGCCTCCCATGGTAAAACGCTTGGTGTAAAATTACCCTTCCCGTCATTAATAAACACCGTATTGGCAAAATGATAGGCCTTGTATACATCTGCTGATTTTAATTTTTCTTTGGTAAAAATTTCCTGAATACTTGCTTTAGCAAAGTCTTCAGCATACAAGAAATTCTTCTTTACTTTAGGAATTTGTCTTTGAATTTCATCCTTATTAGCAAATGGAATCTCTTTATGTTGTAAGTAAAAACTCATTACTTGTTCTTTCTTACCATTATCGTCAAAGTCATTATAGTATAAACTAATAGGTTCTTCTTCTGTAGCTTTTAATCTTGTATTTAAGCCCAAATTGCCCGCAATTAAATCAAGATCTCCGTCTTTATCTATGTCTACTGGATAGGCAAAATTCCACCAGCCTGGTAAATTAGTAATAGCCGTTTTCTCCCAAGGACTTTTTTGAGTATTAAATGCATCAATTCCTCCCCACTGATGTGTTAAAATGAGTTCTTTCACACCATCACCATTGATATCTGCTTCTGACGTATTCGTAATAAATCCAATATTCGACAATGAAGGCGCCACTTTTTCAGTAACGTCTTTAAAATGTCCATCCCCTGTATTATATAAAATATAACTACTTGCAGGTGCACCATAACTCATGGCAACTACCCTACTACTGATAAATAAGTCTATTGCGCCATCTTTATTAAAATCTCTCGCTATGATGGAAGAAGATTGATTATGAATTGGTATAGCGTTATCTAATTTTCTCAAATTGCCCTTCCCATCGTTTAAGTAAATACGAGATAACATATTTACATCTTTCCCGTAATATTCATTACCTCCAGAAGCTATAGCCAAATCTACATGACCATCTTTATTGAAATCAGCCCATACAGCAGCTACATCCTCATAATTACTATCTAATGCTAAAGCCGGTTGTAAAACCTGTACAAATTTTCCATTTTTTTGTTGTGTATACACAGCACCTACAAAACCTCTCGCACCTCCAATGAAAATATCATCTAAGGCATCATGGTTAATATCCGCGATTGCTAATGCAGGGCCTTCTGTAGAATTCATTTGAGGCACTAATTGCTCCCTATTAAATTCTTGGAATATATTTTCTTGGTGTTTGAATTTTAATCCAGACACCGCAGTCATGTCTTGCATTGAATACTCAGTAGAAGGCCAATGTTTTTTAATTAAATCATAATCAAATTTTGGAAGCCCTTTTTTATAAGAGTAAGTTACATTCTTATTCAACTGATTTGTCAAGTCAATTTTTTCAAAACTATTATCAGGCCATATTAAAAATGCAGAATCAATTTTGGTTTGCTTTAGACCAATTAACATTGGCACTTCCATACTTGACAAAAATCCTTTTACAGGAAATTTCTCATAAGTTCTTATTTGATCCTTAGTATACAATATGACTTTAGCACCAATCGCATTGATATTTTTTTCAGCGCCTTTTAACTGAATAGAAACGTATTGATTCGTTTTAGATTCATTAGCTTTATTTTGATAAATAAATGCTTTATCATTCACGTTATTCACCACTAAATCTAAGTCTCCATCATTATCAAAATCTGCATAAGCCGCTCCATTAGAATAGGAATTAGGATTATTGGTAACTGCTTTTTCTTTATCAGCAAATGACATGTTTTGTTGGTTCAAGAAAAATTGGTTGGGAATTTTAATTTCTGGAAACTTATCAATCAGCGCCATGTCTTTTTCTCCCATTTTATTGTCTCTAATTTTTTCTTGAATCTCTTGGTTAGAAACATAATTCACGTAATCCATATCGTTCATACGCTTAGGAATACCATTGGCAACGAAAATATCTTTGAAGCCATCATTGTCGAAATCGACAAATAAAGTGGCCCATGACCAATCTGTAGCAAAAATGCCGCTATACATCCCAACTTCACTAAACTTACCATTACGTCTATTCCATTGAAGATTGTTTCTTGTAAACTGATAATCGTAACCTACTGAGATTTTATATTGGTATATATCATAATCATCCTCCCCTAAAGATCTTTTTAAGATGTAAGGATCTTTAGGCAACATGTCCATAGAAACAATTTCTGGAAAACCATCGTTGTTAGCATCTGCCGCATCTACTCCCATGGAATACTGACTAGTGTGGGTCATCCAATCGTGACGCTCGTCAACGAATGTGCCATTTTTTTGATTGATGTATAAATAATCGTTTTCATGAAAATCATTTCCGGCATATATATCAGGCCATCCATCTAAATTAATATCACTCATTACTACACCTAGTCCATAACTAATTGCCGTGCTATTAATTTTACTTGCCTTTGTTACATCTTCAAAATGACCATTATTATTTTTAAAAATTCTGTCTCCTGACAAAGGATCGAATGTTCCCACAAAACTATCTCTTGGAGCAAATGTTCCATTTTGATGCACACTATGATTTAATAAGAATACATCCAAGTCTCCATCTAAATCGTAATCAAAAAAACTAGCTTGAGTGCTAAAACCTGAAAAATCTAAACCATAATCGGCCGCCATATCTTTATACACTGGCACGCCATTTTGAATGGACTGACAAACCAATAATTGATTCTTGTTTTTAAACTTTTCAAAATTGCCCAATCTGCAAATGTAGATATCTAATAAGCCATCATTATTAATGTCTACGACAGATACTCCTGTATTCCAGGCGCTATCTTGAGGAATCTTTGCTTGATCTGCATAATCCTTAAACTTTAAGCCCCCTTGATTAATATATAAAGCGTTTTTTCCTTCATTAGATGCAAAGAAAATATCCGCCTTGCCGTCATTATTAAAATCTCCTGTAGCAACACCTGCTCCATTATAATAATACATATAATGAAACATATTAAAAGTTTCTGTTGGATGTAAATTATTGGCAAATTCAATTCCGGTTTTACTGGCATCCAACATTTCAAAAATTGGCTCCTCTTTTGGAGTTGTACTACAACCCAAGACAGTAGCCATTGTTAATGAAACAATACTTATTTGGTAAATATATTTAAACCTACAATTCATCTTAGTCTTTATTCAATTTTAATAAAACAGGATAGTCGTCATTTCTAATAAACAACACTTGATTACTTACTTTCCCAGGTAGTAGTAGAATATCTTTTACTTGACCTGTAATTGCCAAGCCTGAAACTCTATCTTCTTGTACCTTAAATTGTTTATTCCCATTATTCATTAACACTAATCCATAATTGGCATCTAATCTTCCAAACTGCGGCATAAATCCAAATAGATTACCACCCATTACTAAGTCCATTTTCTGATCGCCATTGATGTCCATGGGCAAAATGGCATTTAAAGAAGAAAATTGTACTTCTATCGGTAATTCTTGAATTTCAAATTGACCTCCACCCTTATTCCAAGCAATGATAGAGCTACAAATATTAAATGTTTTAACAGTGGCTTTCTCAATGGCTTCAGGTTTGAATAATTCTTGGAAAGATTTCTTTGCATATACCTCGTAATTCAAATTTTCTTTCTTTAATAATGGTATTTGCTCTTGCATTTCTGCTTTTAAAAACACAGGTACATCTTTCCCATTCACTGTTCTTGTTAATATTTTATCTAAACTTTCATTTCCATCAAAATCATTCATCCATAATTTAACTGGTGCATCTTGTGTTGGTTTTAAATAACCGTTCTTTCCCAAATTACCCAAGACAATGTCTTTTAAACCATCTCCATTCAAATCCACTACCTGAATAGCTTGCCACCAACCAAATAAATTGTTCAAGTTGGTTTTTTCTTCAACAAATTTTCCTCCTTTATATGAAAACACTATTGGGTACATATAATCACCCGCAACCAATAATTGATTTCCTGTTTTACCCATCAAAGAATTCCAGCTTGCACTTGTGACCATACCTAAATTTGAAAATGCCGGAGCTATTGAAGCTGTTTGATCAGTATACATTCCTTTACCATCATTCACATAAATGGCACTAGCAGGAGTAACTCCATATTTTAAGGGAGTATTTCTAGCGCCTACAAATACATCCATATCGCCATCACTATCAAAATCTAATGGCACCATTACACCCGTATTAAAACCAAATTCAGGAAAAGCATTAGGTTGATGCGTAAAATTTGCCTTGCCATCATTTAAAAACAACCTATGATTTAATAAGCCACTATTTTTCAAACGATGATTTCCACCTGCACCAACTAACAAATCCATGTCTCCATCTTTGTCTGCATCATAAAATACGGCAGCTACGTCTTCCATTTCATTAAAAGGTACAAAAGCAGCTTGTGGTTTTTTCACAAAAGCTCCTTTAGCATTTTGTAAAAATATTGCCCCACCTTTTTCATTCGCTCCACCAATAAATAAATCAACTAAACCATCACCATTTAAATCTGCACTTGCAGCTTTTGGCCCTTCTTGTGATAATATCCTTGGAATAATTCTTTCTGCATAAAAGTCAACATGGTCATCTTCTTCATGTCTATCAAAGTTTGAGGCAAGTTCTGTAAATATTGGTTTAACATTAAGCTCTTTTTTAATCAAAGGACTGCTTGTTATTTGTGCTTGATTATATTGATACAAAGAATCTACTTTGTTCACTTTCACGGAAGAGACTGTGGCATTTGGCCAAATAATATTAATTGAATCTATTTTAGTGTTTTGTCCCAAACCAAATACCTGTTTATAATCCACAGAAGATTGGAATCCTCTTGCAGGAATCACTTCCTTACTTAAGATCTGATCTTTTACGTAAATATTGATCTTAGCGCCAATGGCGTTTATATTAGCCCCGACACCTTTTAGCTGAATCGCTATAAAATGGTTTTTATTGACCTCTCTGCTTTTGTTTTTAAATACAAAGCTGGGCATATTGTTATTGCTCACCACCATATCCAAGTCTCCATCATTGTCTAAATCGCCATATGCTGCGCCATTGGAGAAACTAGGTATATCCAATCCCCAATCTTTAGCAGACTCTTTAAATGTCAAGTCGCCATTATTGTGAAACATTTTATTCGCAATAGGCTGGGAACTCATCTTTTCTATAATTGAACTAATTTCATCTTTCTTTCCTGTTAAGACCATTTTTTGAATCATAGTATTGGCGAAAAAATCGATAAAGTCTTGATTGGTTAAATCTCTATAAATACCATTGCTTACATAGATATCATTCAATCCATCATTGTCTGCATCAAAAATCATTTCTCCCCAGCTCCAATCACTGGCTTCAACGCCTGCAATATGAGAGATCTCTTTATACTTGCCATTTTTATTATTCAGCTGTAAGCTATTATGCATAAACTGATGATAAAATCCACTAGACACTTTTAATCTATAAATATCAATATTGTCAAACGAGGTAGTTGTTTTTAAACGATAGTCATTGTCTGGCAACATTTCTGTAGTGAAAATATCTGGATAGCCATCGTTATTAATATCGGCCATATCCGTTCCCATGGAGGCAATACTATTATGCTCCATATAATTTTCTAATTCGTCTTTGAAAGTGCCATTTTTTTGATTGATATACAAATAATCTCTTTCAAAGAAATCATTAGAAACATAAACATCAGGCCAAGCATCCCCATTCACATCACCAATAGTTACCCCAAGTCCAAAGCTAATTAGTGAGCCATGTATACCTGCTTTGGCAGACACTTCTTCAAAATGTCCATTATTGTTTTGAAATAAATGATCGCCTCCACCTTTTAAGAAGTCTGCAACTTTTGAATTTTCTGCTCTTGTATCTCTTGCATTACCATAATTCAATGTATTCACTGGAATAGGGCTATTGTTTACCATGAAGCAATCTAGATCCCCATCCATATCATAATCAAAGAATGAAGCATGCGTTGTATAGCCATCATTATCTAATCCATAAGCCGCGGCGCTATCTGTAAAAGTTAGGTTGTGATTATTAATAAATAGTTGATTTTTTCTTAGTGGCGCATCCATCATATTACCAGCATTGGAAACATAAATATCCAACCAGCCATCATTATTAATATCTACCATTGTAACCCCTGTGCTCCATTGTTTCTTTGGACCAAAACCTGCTTTTTCAGAAATATCTTCGAATTTAAAATCGCCTTTGTTTAAAAATAATTTATTGGCTCCTTGATTTGCTGTGAAAAACACATCTGCTAATCCATCATTATTGATATCTCCAATTCCAACTCCTGCACCATTATAAAAGTTACGGTATTTAAATATATTGGCATCTTTATCGTCCACAACAGTATTGGTAAATGCAATTCCAGAGTCATCTATTTTTTCAAATAAAGCATCTTTTTGTTGAGTACTACAAGCAGAAAAAAAGAATCCACATAAGATTAAAAAGCCCAAATTCTTGATCATATCAATACCTAATTTATAGTGTGTAAAAGTACAACAAACTATAAGATTCAATAAAAAAATAAGGCCCTCCGATTGCTCGGAGGGCCTTTATAATAAATAGTTTAACTAAATATTAGTAACCGAAGTTTTGCTTCAAATTAGGGTTTGAAGAAACAGCTTGGTTAGGAACAGGATATACAACTCTGAACGCATCAGATTTAGCAGATCTTTCGATCACAGGATCGTTGAACTTACCAAAACGGATTAAGTCAGGTCTTCTTACTGCTTCTAAGTATAATTCACGACCTCTTTCAGCTAAGATATCGTTTAAAGTTACAGCAGTTAAAGCTTTAGCACCAGAACGAGCTCTGATAGCATTAACAATTGATAATGCAGTTTCACCACCAGTTGCAGTTGCACCTCTTAAGATTGCTTCTGCTTTCATTAATACTGCATCAGAATAACGCATTAAAACGAATTCGTTTTCTTCGTTAAAGCCCATTTGATCAGCTCTTAATGGATACTTCATTGTTCTGATACCTTTAGACTCTGTAGAGAAGAATAAAGAAACATCAGAAGTGAATACTAATGGAGAACCAGAACGGTCTTTTACTTGTACTTTCACACCATTGTCATACTTGTATTGTTGACCAGCTAAGAAACCAGCATTGAAACCAGACTTTTCAGTCATGTTTGGTAAAGCTGAATACTTTCTCTTGTCACCATCTTCGAATGAATTGTAGAAATCAGAAGTTGTAGTGAAACCATTCCAACCAGAGAATGCTTGGTTGTAGTGAGTTCCCATACCAGTAGCCCAAGTTACACCTGTAGTACCACCAGTTTGAGTTGCTTTACCAGCACCATTTGTTGCTCTTGAGAAGATCAACTCAGTTGAAGCTGTGTAGTTGTCCCACTTAAAGTTATCCCAATAGTCAGTAGATAATTTGAACTTACCACTTGCAGTGATCGCGTCTACTAAAGAAACAACAGCATTCATATCTGCAGCATCAAAAGTATAAGGACCAGCTGGAGCAGTTGGAGCAGCTTTGTAAACCGCTTTGTTCAACAATAAACGAGCTTTTAAGAATTGAGCAGCTTGCTTATTTGCTTTGTGCATATCAGCACCAGTACCAAATGTTGGTAAAGCAGCGATAGCAGCATCTAAGTCTGTCATAATCCAATCAAAAGCTTGTGCTCTTGTTTTTACTTCTGGAATATCATCCGCACCTGCAGTTGCAGAACGGTAAGGAACTTGTCCAAATAAGTCCATTACTTGAGAAGCAAAATATGCTCTTAAGAATTGACCTTGTGCTTTTTCAGCACCAGAACCAGTTTCAGCAACTAATGTAGCTTGGAATAAAGCACCGTTTAATTGGTTCCAAGTATCATATAATTGATTGTGTGCACCATCTACAGCGTGTAAATGGATTTTTCTCCAAGTACCGAAGTCATCCCAGTCAGTACCACGAGTTGGTCCTAATAATTCGTCTGTAGAATGTTCTTGGAATGCAAACCAGTTACCTTGACTAGATAAGCCATTCAAAGCGCCATATACAGAAGCTAAGTCGGCTTTAGATGTACCGCTAGACGCTGCTGCGATAGATTTAGAACCAAACACTTTCTCGTCCAATTTAGAACAAGAAACGGCTCCCAATGTTACTGCAAAAGCAGTAGCATAAATAGCTGTTTGTTTGATAAAATTATTTTTCATGTGTATTAGTTATTTATGATATTAAAAACGAGCGTTGATACCGAATGTGATAACTCTTGCTCTTGGAGTTGCTGTATAGTCAAATCCACGAGAAGGTACACCGTTTCTAGACTTATCTACGTTCACCTCTGGATCTAAACCAGAATATTTAGTGAACAATGCTAAGTTTTGGCCAGTTAAAGTCAAGTTCAATCCTTTAATGAAAGAACCTTTCTTCACATCAACAGCATAGCTTAATGTAGCATTTGCTAAACGGATATAGTCACCTTTTTCTAAGAAACGTGTTGAAACGTTACCTGGGTTGATTGAATTCTCAATACTGTAAACCACATCTCTAGTTACGTTATGCGCTGTTTTCAAGCTACCTTTTAACAATAATGCGTTTGCAGTGTTGTTATAAACGTAGAATCCTGTAACTGCGTTAAAGAATACACTAGCTGTTAATTTTTTGTAAGAGAAGCTATTTGTTAAACCAGCATTGAATGTTGGTAAAGCGCTACCTTGTAATTCATCCTTAGCACCATTAGCATAAACACCGTTTCCGTAAGCATCAAATCTTAAGAAAGTAGGCATTACGAAAGTGAATAAAGGATATCCGTCACGAATTGTTTGAGCATAAGCACCAGACAAACCTTGACCAGAAACTTCTCCAGTATTAACTACTGTAGAACCAAATCCTTCAACTCTGTTCTTCAAGAAAGACATGTTGTAAGCAACATCCCATCCGAAAGCACCTTTGTATGCAGGACGAATTAATTGATAATCTAAGCTAACTTCAAAACCAGTGTTTTTAACATTACCTGGTAAGTTTACCCAACGATCTGCTGATGCAGCTGGTTGAGGATAGCTGATTAAGAATAATAAATCTTTAGTAGACTTATCGAAGTAATCAACACTACCATTTAATCTTCCGTTGAACATTGCGAAATCAATACCTGCACCAGCAGTTGTTGTAGTTTCCCATCTCAAGTTAGGATTAGAGTTAGTGATTGTTGGATTACCACCGTTAAAGTCAGCTTGTTTTAAAGCTAAAGAAGCATAAGCAGGGAACTCTTGGTTACCAGTTACACCATAGTTTAATCTAACATCGAAGTTAGAGAATAAATTACCCAAAGATTTTTGAGCAAATCCTTCTTCTAATACTCTCCATTTGAAACCAAATGCAGGGAAAGTACCGTATTTGTTACCAGTACTGAATTTAGAAGAACCATCAATTCTCGCTAATGCAGAGAAGATGTATTTATCTTTCATTGTGTAGTTCACACGAGAGAAATAAGATTGTAACTCAACTTGAGTACTATCACCATAAACAGCTGTAGAACCACCTTGGTATGAAGCCCAGTTAGTGCTCATTGAAGTCGCACCAGCAGCACCCCATCTTTGAGAAGCTCTATAGTAGTCAGTAGTTTTTTGGTAAGAGAAGGCAGCTAAAGCTTGTAAGCTATTGCCATTCTTAAACGTTTTATCATAGTTCAATGTATGTTCTAACAATGCACTATTTTGATTTAAGAATTGTTGTGCTGCTCTACCACGACCTAATAAAGCACTGTTTTGGTATTGTAAGTTACGGATAGTGATATTACCTTGATTATATGCAGAACCTAAACGAGGATCTACAAAAGTCAAACGCTCAGTTGAACCGTTTTCAACACCATAGATTACTTTATATGATAAGTTTTCAGATAACTTATAAGTCAAAGAGATATTAGTCAACAATTTGTTGTAAGTATCGTTGTCTTTGTAACCTTCTAAGATTGCAACAGGGTTTCTGTTACCATCTTGGTTATCAAACCAAGTACCATTTGGAGCATATACAGGGAAAGTTGGATTGTATCCAATCATAGCACCAATCAAAGAACCTTGGTAACCTGCGTTATTAGTTACTTGAGCATAGCTATTCTTCACTTGAGATTGGTTAACAGTCAAATCTAATTTTAACTTAGAAGTTAATTGATTAGAATACTTCAAACCAAAAGTCATTCTCTTTAAACCTTGAGTCTTGATGATACCTTGTTGGTCATCAAAAGATCCGTTTAATTTTAAAGAAGTCTTGCTGTTAGAATAACCCCAACCTAAGTTGTAAGATTGAGATACCGAAGTACGGAATACTTGATCTTGCCAGTTAGTGTTGTAACCTTTATCGTTACCACCTACACCAGAAACATCAATACCTGCATCTTGTAAAGTTTTCTTAACTCCATAAATGAATTCTTGTGGACTAGCTAAGTCATAACGCTTAGCAGTTGTAGAAACAGATGTAGTAGCATTGAAAGTTAAGCTAGGCTTACCTTTACCAGACTTAGTAGTAATCAATACAACACCATTCGCACCTCTAGCACCATAAATAGCTGCAGAAGACGCATCTTTTAAGATAGAGATGTTTTCGATGTCGTTAGGGTTGATAAAAGATAATGGGTTTCTTGCTGTAGTAGAACCTTCAACAGAAATACCAGTACCAGTCATTCCACCACCATATAAAGGCACACCATCAACCACATATAATGGGTTGTTGTTACTTCTTACTGAAGAAGTACCTCTAATTGTAATGTTAACCGCCCCACCTGGTTCACCAGAGTTGTT
>CAZXWT010000009.1:0-7347 GCA_964644475.1 uncultured Sediminibacterium sp.
AGAAATGGCCGTAATTTTACCATATTATAAAAAACATTGGTATTTATGTTACAAATTAGAAATTGGGTTGCATTTTCCGTCTTTTTAATTGCTACTTGTTTTCAATTGAACGCTCAATCCGTTCAATATAGCAATCCCTTAAAAGATGTTTTCAGTAAAGGAATGCAAGCCTTGAGACAAGGTGATACCTTAACTGCTTATCAACACATCCAATCAGCTTATACTTTTGATGACAAACAAGATGATATCAGTTATTATTATTTAGCTTTATCATTGGCTTTAGACAAGCCATATGCTCCAGGCTTAACAAATACATGGATTGAAAAAACCAATAATAGAATTTATAAATCTAGATTAAGTTACTTATTAGGGAAATACTATTTCAAACATACCAATGATCAATTAGCCATCAAAGCTTTCAAAAATGTTAGCATTGATGATTTAGAAAATTTTGAAATTTTAGTAATGAAATTTCAACAAGGTTATTTGTATTTTAAAACAGGAGATTGGGATAAAGCTGCAGCATTATTGAATAATGTTAGACAAGTAAAAAATTCCACGCATTATGCAGATGCCAATTATTACGCTGGCTTTATTGCTCTAGAAAGAAAGGACTTTAAATTGGCTTTAAATTGTTTTCAAATAGCTTCTACTAATAAAAATTATAGCAGATTAGCGCCATTTTATATTAGTCAACTATACTATTTCTTAGGTGATATTGATGCTGCCATGTCTAATTGCGAAAAAGCATTAGAGCAAAAAGATCAATTTTACGAAGTACAGTTAAAGCAGTTGATGGGCCATTTATTATTTGAGAAAAAAGATTACAATAAAGCTTTGCCTTATTTAGCACAATATGCAGCTACACAAAAGAAAGTTGAAACGCAGGATCTATACCAATTGTCTTTTTGTTATTTCCAATCGCAAGAATGGAATAAGGCTATAGAAGGATTTAAACAATTAGCCAATATTGAAGACTCTTTAGGGCAAAATAGTATGTATCTATTAGCTACTTCTTATTTGAAAATCAAAGATAAATCTGGAGCTAAAAATGCATTTTTACTTTGTGCAACTAAATCTCAGAACCTTGCACAAAAAGAAATCTCTTTATTTAATTATGCAAAATTATGTTTTGAATTAAAAGAATTTAATACAGCAATTAATAGTCTTGATAAATTTATTACCAATTACCCTAATTCTGAGTATGCTACAGAAGCGAAATCATTATGGATTTCTTCCTTAGCATATAGTAATAATTTTATTCAAGCTTATGAAGCATATGACAAGATCAATCAACCTGGAGTAGAACTACTTAAAGTATATCCTAATATTGTTTATGGAAGAGCTTGTCTATATTTAAATGATGGACAGATTGAAAAAGCGTATAGTTTATTTAGTCAACTACAATTTCTACCTTATAATGCAAAAGTATTACAACCAACTTTATTCTGGTTAGGGGAGTTATCATACAAATTGGGTCGTATCCAAGAGAGTATTCAATACTTGGAATTATTTATAAATGAACCTCTTGAACAAGGAGAAGTGGGAGTTAAACATGCTAAATACACATTAGGTTATTGCTATTTAAAAAATAATAATTATCAAAAAGCTTTAGAACTTTTTGCTGCATCCTCTGCATATAAATCAAATAATGCTTTTGAGAACTATCAAAAAGATGCTTTTGTTAGAATGGCCGATTGTCAAATGATGCTTAAACAATATAAACAAGCATTACAGTCATATCAGCAGGTAATAGATTTAGTTTGGAACTATGTTGATTATGCCACATTGCAAAAAGCCATTATTTTAGGTGGCATGGGTCAAACCAATGAGAAAGTAAAACTTTTAAAAGAATATGATGAGCTATTCCCTAATTCAAACTATATTAATGATGCAAGAATAGAATTGGCTGACACCTATATCAATCATGAAAACTTCCAAGAAGCTATTGCGCCATTATCTAAAATCATATTAGATAAAAATGCGTCTGCTTTTTATCCTCAAGCGCATTATAAATTAGGTATAGCATATTTTAATTTGAATAAAAATGTGATGGCATTGCAAACATTTAGAGATTTATTTGCTGGTTATCCAACTTCTACCGAATCGGACAATGCTGTTGAATTTGTAAGAAATATATTTATAGAAGATCAAACACCAGAATTATTTGTACAGTTCATGAATGATTTTGGAAAGTCTTTATCTACCAACGAGCAAGATTCATTAGTTTATCGTTCAGCCATTATTAAATATGAACAAAGATTATATCCAGAAGCTGCTTCTGGCTTCACTAAATACTTGCAAAGTTTCCCTAAGGGAAAATATCAATTAGATGCCAATTATTTAATTGCTGAAATAGCTTATTCTAAAGAGCAGTATGATACAGCAGCTAAATATTTTGGAATTGTGGCAAATCAAGGCCCCAATAAATTTGCAGAAAGAGCTGCGTTATTAGCTGCTAGATTAAATTATTTCACTCTAAAAAATGAAGCTTTAGCTGAAAATTATTTCTCCATTTTATTAAAGACTGCAACACAACAAGAAAATAAAATGGAAGCATATAAAGGCTTATTAAGATGTCAGTATAAGGCTCAAAAATGGGAGGAAGCTGCTATTATAGCGCAACAAATTTTAGCTGACAAATCTGCTGCATCTGATGATATCCAAATGGCCAATATGTCTTTATTTCATTTTAATGTAAACAATAGAGATACCAGCGCAGCCTATCAAATACTATCAAAGATTATCAAATCTAATCCATCCAATATTACTGCAGATGCACATTATCAATTAGCTGCTCTATATCTTGCTCAAAACAAATTAAGTATTGCTGAAAAAACTGCTTTTGAAGTAATTAAAAAGCAATCAGCTTATGAATATTGGGTAACTAAAGCATATATCTTATTAGGAGATATTTATGCAGCACAAAAAGATAGTTTTAACGCTATTGCAACTTATAAAAGTGTTGCAGAAAATGCAACTGATGAATCATTAAAGCAAATTGCTCAAGAGAAATTAAAAGCTATTACAGAATCTACAAATACTATCAAATAACCATGAAGCATTTATTAAAATATATATTTCTTTTAATAACCATCTGCGTTATAGTTACTCCTGTAGAGGCTAAAAAGAAACAAAGAAAATCTCAAAAGACTAGTTCTGTAAAGAAAAAAGTTAATAAAAAGAAAACCAACAATAATAAAACAGTTGTTGCCAAGAAAACGGCTAATTTAAATAAAGTTAATTTAAATGAATTATTAAACGAAACAACTGTCACTGTAGCTCCATCTAAATCGGACTCTGTACCAGAAAAAGTGGTGACCATTTTATCTGCTTTTAAACCTCAACTAAAGAATGTTGCTAAAATTGGTTTTGTGAATGCAACAGCTCTTGTAGACTCTACTCCTGTATATTTAAACTATCAAGTTCCAAGTCAAAATTTAAGCTTTGAGTACAGACCCATATCATTGGTTCCAAGAGCCATTGTACATGATTCAATTGTAAGCTTAACGAATATTACCAATTTCAAAATTGGTTTTGGTAATTATTCTCATCAGTACGCTCAATTAGGCATAAATACTTTAGATAAATGGAAGAATACCCATTCTATCACTTTATTCAATGAAGCATCAACTGGTACAGAACATCATTTACAGATTATTAGAGAAATCGGTGCAAAATATATAGGAGATCAGTATGTAAATAAGTATAATAATATACAGACTCAATTATTTTATAATCATAGTCAAAGATATAGATTTGGTCTAGTGCCAGATGCTTCTAAATTACCTGAATCTAATTACGAGCATAATTTTGAACATATGGGTGCTTCATTTGCTTTATTGAATACCAAAATGAAACAAAGGTTTTTCAATATTCATCCCATTGCAAAATTTGAACATTTTCAGGGCATTATTGATGCAACCAATACTTGGTATGAGATTAATAACCCAATGTATCTTCAATTCAGGAATAAGATCAAATTTAACTTAGATATTAGTTATAGTTTCAATCAGTATAATCCAACTGGAATTATTCATCAAAAAAATACCATACTTAGAACTGATCCAGCAATAAGTATAGAAAAGTGGGGAACCACTATTAAAGCAGGTGCAAGTCCAGTATGGGTAAATAAAGACGATTATCAGTTTTATCCTAATGTACATTTACAAAAAAAGTTGACTGATACTAATTATCTGGTTAAAACAGGTTGGACTACAATATTTGACAATACTCAATATACTAGTTTGGCAATTCAAAATCCATGGATTATGCCAGTGGCAGATATGAAGATTACAACTAACGAGAAAAAATATATTACAGTAGAAGTTAGTGCTGGTAAAAGATTAGACTATAGTATTGGAGTCTCCATTAATGAATATAAAAATCTTCCTTTCTTCAATCGTATTTTAGGTACAGATGTGAACACCTTTGGTTTAAAATACCAAGCCATATTTGAAAAACGCGCAGCCACTCTTGAATTAGATGCTAAATTAAGATATCAATTTAGTGATAAGTTATTGTTTGTTAATACAATGAATTATAAACAATTCAATATCATTAAAGATAACGCTAAGCCATGGGGGATATTACCACTACAAATAAATTCTACATTTAATTGGTTGCCAAATAAAAAATGGATTGTAGAAGCATCTGCACAATATTGGACAGGGGCTGCTCAGTTTGAACAAGGTAATAGAGCGTATAATTTAAAAAATGTAGTTGTTTTAAATGCTGGTTTCACTTTTAAATTATCTTCAGCTTGGAGCGTTTGGGCTAAAGGGGAAAATTTATTAGATAAACCATATGAGAGATGGGCATATTATCCATCTCTAGGAGCTCAAATAACTGGAGGTATCATATATTCATATAGAAAATAATGAAAACTATTTTAGAACAATATTTTATTGAATTTGGACAATTAGATTTGTTATCTTTTGGTTGCCTTAAATGGCAAAAAAAAGAGGCTACTTTTATAGAAAGTGGACTTGAACCACCAAAAGAATTCATTTTATTTGAACCGATTGCATCAATTCCATCCAAACATTTTTATATCTATATAGCTGACGCATTATCCATTTCTATTGAACAAGCATCCATTCAATACGAACATTTTATTCAAAATTTATTTGACGGACATCAGGATCGAATCGAATTAGAAAGCTTGGGTTATTTTACTTTTAATAATGGTATATTAAATTGGAATAGCCTATTCTCAAGTCAAACGTTTTATACACCAATTCATTTCGAAAAATTGACTGTAAAAGAGACATTAGACGAAATAGATGAATCGGAAAAAGAAAATTGGATTTTATTTGCATCAATCATTGCCATACTATCTTTATTAGCCATCTTATTTAAATTTTATCATTAATGAACAAAGAGCCATTTAATCCTTGTCCTATTTGTAATAAGAGTGATATAAATAACTTACTACATACAAGAGATTACTCTTTAACCAATGAATCTTTTGATATTATTGAATGTGCTAATTGCAGTTTAAGATATACTTTTCCTATTCCAAGTGCCGATCAAATTGCCCCATACTATAATTTCCCTGAATACATTTCCCATACTGATACTAAAACTGGATGGATGAATCAATTATATCATTCTGTAAGAAAAAGAACATTGGATCAAAAATCTAGTTGGGTACAATCTTTATTTACTGGGTATAAAGGTAAATTATTAGAAATTGGAGCAGGAACAGGGGCATTTGCAAATGCAATGCAGCAAAAACAATGGGAAGTGACCGCTTTAGAACCTGATGAAGCTAGTAGACAAAAAGCTTTTGAAAACTACCAGCTCAAATTAGCAATGCCTGAAACCTTATATCAAATTGATGAAAATTCTCATGATGTTATTTGTTTATGGCATGTTTTAGAGCATGTGCATGATTTAAAAGGGTATTTAAAAGCTTTTAGTAAGATTCTTAAACCCAATGGGAGATTAATTATTGCTGTTCCTAATTATACTAGTTATGATGCTCAATTTTATAAAAAGTATTGGGCGGCATATGATGTTCCTAGACATTTATATCATTTTTCCCCAGAATCAATCCGTGTTCTTTTAAAACAATTTGATTTACAATTGGTGCAAACAAAGCCAATGTGGTTTGATAGTTTCTATGTGAGTCTATTAAGTGAAAAATATAAGAAAACAGGTGTTTGGGGTATTATAAGAGCTGGAATTATTGCTAGCATATCCAATCTTAAAGCTTTGAGAAATCCTGAAAGGGCTAGTTCAATTATCTACGAGATAAAGAAGAAGGGCCTTTAATTACTTAATTTTAATTTCTGCCATGATTGGCCAACACTTACCTGTAATAAATAAAGTTTTATTAATAGGGTGGTATGCAATTCCATTTAATACATACCCTGGATCTATTCTAGCTGGATCTTCTTTCACATTCGCTTGAGCTAATAATTGATCAAAATTCATTATTTCTTTAACTTGTCCAGAAACTGGGTCAATTAAGATGATATCATTGGTTAAATAAATATTGGCTGCAATTTTACCATCAAAGTATTCTAATTCATTGATATCACTTACATAACCAAATTGATTATAAACCCCTAAAGTTTTTTGAATGTTGAAGTTTTCTGGATTAACAAAGTAAATATTACTTCCACCAGTGGAAACAATTAATGAGGTGTCGTTATGTGTCAAGCCCCAACCTTCATATGGCCAATACAATTCCTTTATTTTTTCCAAAGTTTTAGCATCATACACATATACTTTCTTTTCTTTCCAAGTAAGTTGATAAATCTTGTCTTTAAATTGAGTGATACCTTCACCAAATTCTGATGATGGCAATTGAACTTTCTTCCCAAAGGATTTCATATTGGGATTTAGTTTGTGTAAAATACTTCTACCATAATTACCTGTGCCTTCAATTAATTCATTATTGTTCCATTCCAAACCCTGTGTATAAGAGCTCGTGTCATGAGGGTGAATTTTCACAATTTCATATTGCAAAACTGTAGTGGATGCAATTGTATTATTGTTACTTTTATTACTATCAGTGCTATTATTAGCAGACTGACAGGCAATCAAAATAAATATTAAAGCAATCGAGAAATTGTATTTCATAAAAATCGATTAAACGTTAAATCTAAAATGCATCACGTCACCATCTTTTACAATATATTCTTTCCCTTCAATTCTTAATTTCCCATTATCTCTACAAGCAGCTTCACTTTTGAATTTGATAAAATCATCAAAAGCAATCACTTCAGCTTTAATAAAACCTTTTTCAAAATCTGTATGAATCACACTTGCTGCCTGTGGAGCTTTCCATCCTTTTTCGATTGTCCATGCTCTTACTTCTTGTACACCAGCAGTAAA
>CAZXWT010000009.1:7447-16398 GCA_964644475.1 uncultured Sediminibacterium sp.
ATAATTAATTCTGCTAATTGGTCTAATCTATTATCTGGTACATCCACTAAACCAACGTTAGGCTCGATGGTACAAAAACGATAATTACTTGCTTGTGCTTTTGCACTATTACTCACTGCATTAAATAAAGTTGATTTTCCCACATTTGGTAATCCCACGATGCCTGCCTGTAAAGCCATAGTTGTATTGATTTTAAGAGCGCAAAAATACAATTCTAATTGCAAAATGGGCTATATTAGTACCATAAACAATTCTACTTTATGGCTTTAAATATCATTTGGGTGGCTTTTTTTGTGATTGCCTTTATAATTGCCTTGTTTAAATTGATTTTCTTGGGGGATACAGGCATTTTCAAGTTATTGGCCGATGGGATATTTGATTCAGCAAAAGTGTCTGTAATAGACGTTGCATTGCCTCTTGCTGGAACAATGGTATTTTTCTTAGGATTGATGAATATTGCAGAAAAAGCAGGCGCCATTCAAAAATTAGCCAAATGGATGAATCCATTCTTGAGTAGATTATTTCCTGAAGTTCCAGCAAATCATCCTGCAATGGGGCAGATGGTAATGAATTTTAGTGCCAATATGCTTGGCTTAGACAATGCAGCCACCCCTTTTGGTTTAAAAGCTATGGAAAGCCTTCAAAGTTTAAATCCTGAGAAAGAAAAAGCCACAAATGCTCAGATTATGTTTTTGGTTTTACATACTTCTGGATTAACTATTATTCCTTTAACTATTATTTCATATAGATTAGCAGCTGGATCAACAGATGCAGCAAGTATTTTTATTCCATGTGTTTTAGCTACTATTGGAACCACTTTAGCATCTATATTAATGGTAGGTTTTTATCAGAAATTAAAATGGGATAGGGTATTGATAAGTTGGTTATTAGGATTGATAGGTTTAATGAGTGGGATACTTTTTTTAGTGAATGGATTGAGTCCTGCCAATAAAGAAGTAGTGTCTAAAGTAGTGGGGAATGGTTTGTTGATACTTATTATTGTTGCGATAATACTGGGGGGTGTTTATAAAAAAGTATCTGTATTTGATGCATTTATAGAAGGAGCAAAAAATGGATTTGATGTGGTAGTTAAGATTATCCCTTACTTAGTAGCAATGCTTGTAGCTATTCGTGTTTTTAGAGATAGTGGGGCAATGACTTATATTTTGGATGGGTTAACTTATTTAATTCAATTAACAAGTGTCAATACTGATTTCATACCAGCATTGCCAGTGGCCATAATGAAACCTTTAAGTGGGAGTGGTGCAAGAGGAATGATGTTAGATATATTTCAAACAAGTGGCCCGGATTCTTTTGTTGGAAAACTAGCATCAATTTTTCAAGGTTCAGCAGATACTACATTTTATATCATTGCCTTATACTTTGGAAGTGTAGGTATTAAAAAAGTGAGGTATGCTATATGGGCAGGAATATTCGCAGATTTAATAGGAGTAGTTATCGCGATTATAATCGGCTATACCTTCTTTAAATAACAAAGAGTATTTATTTTCCTTCACTCATTTTCATTACTTCTTCCCATTCTTTATCTGTAACAGGTTGTACAGATAATCTACCTAATTTAACCAAAGCCATATTCTTTAAATTAGTATTGGCTTTAATATCCGCTAATTTTACAGGATGCTTCAATTTTTTATGTGGCGCAAAATCTACTGCTAACCAAGCTGTCTCTTCTGTAGTTGGGTCTTGATAAGACTCTTTAACTACTTTGGCAATACCTACAATTTCTAATCCTTCATTGCTATGGTACCAAAATGCTAAATCACCTTTCTTCATGGAGCGTAAATTATTTCTTGCTCCATAATTACGTACACCGTCCCAAAAAGTTTTTTTATCTTTTACAAATTGATCCCAAGAATACTTAAAAGGTTCTGATTTGATTAGCCAATAAGCCATAAGTAATAATTTAATTAATAACCAGCAGCTAAGATATCTGCTAAGTGCAATACTTTAATGGATTGTCCATTATTATTAATTCTTCCTTCTAAATGCATTAAACAACTAGTATCTGTACTTACAATATATGCTGCATTGGTTGCAATAGCATTATCAATTTTTTGATCGGCCATGGAAGTACTAATTGTATCATATTTAACAGCAAAACTACCTCCAAAACCACAACATGTCTCCACGTCGTTCATTTCAACTAGTTCTATTCCTTCGACAGCTTGTAACAATTTTCTAGGTTCTTCTTTAATCTTGCATTCTCTTAAACCTGCACAACTATCATGATAAGTAATAGTAGCATTGAAATTTGCTCCTAAATCAGTTACTCCTAATACTTGAACTAAAAATTCAGATAATTCATACATGCGTTGCTTTACTTTCTTAGCGGGACTTTGAAAAGCATTATTTTCAAATATCTTACCATAGTTATTTCTCACAAATCCAGTACAACTGGCGCTAGGAGAGACTATATAATCTGCGCCTTCAAAATCTTGTACGAATTTGGTACAAACGTCTTTTGATTCACCCCAGAAACCAGCATTGAAAGCGGGTTGTCCACAACAGGTTTGATTTGGATTATAGATTACTTCACAACCTGCTTTTTCTAATACTTTGATAGTATTAAAAGCTACTTGTGGATATAGTTGATCCATAAAGCAGGGGATGAATAATTGTACTTTCATAATCAAATATAAGTGAAAATGAAAAGAGTCCCTATTGGAGACTCTTTTAAAATTTTTATGGTTGAATCTTTAATCGATTAATGTATTTGTCTGCCATAAATCCTTTTTCAGATTTAGGGTATTCATTTTTAATCTTTGTATATAATTCAATTGCTTCATCTGCTTTGCCATTTAATTCTAAATAGGCAGCAGCTCTGAAGATATATTCAGAAGAAATAGCTTCATCTTCTGGGAAATAAGTACCAGCTTTCTTATAATAAGACACCGCGTCGTCTACTTTATTTAAAGAAGCATAAGCATCTCCTAAAGTTCCATAAGCAACCGCTTGGATTTGTTTAGCATCTGTAGAGAAGTCTTTTAAGTATTCAATTGATTTATTAAAATCATTTAATCTAAAATAACTTACACCAGCATAATATTTAGCTAAGTTAGCAGCTTTAGTACCACTGAATTCTTTGATGATATATAAAACACCTTTGCTTTGACCATCGCCATTCAATACAAATGTAGAAGAGTCATTCGCAAAATATTTTTCTGCCATAAACATAGCGTCAGCAGCTTTTGCTTCTCTTGGTTTTTGATATAATTCAGTATATCCAAAAAATCCACCAATTAAAACAATAGCTAAAACTAATGCATAGGTTAATGATTTTTGATTCTTTTTGAAAAAGTCTAAAAAGGGATGTTGTTCTTGTTGTAAATCGCTCATATTATTGGTTGTAATTAGTCTACGATGAATGGATAATTTTGATCTATGTATACATCTTTTAATACTTCGCTATCATCTGGCCAAGGGCTTTCTTCAGCGAATTTAACAGAAGCTTCTACAATGGCATTGATTTTATCATCAATTGCTTTTAAGTCAGCTTCAGATGCGTATTTATTGTCTAAAATAGTTTTTGCAACTTTTGTAATTGGATCTTGGTTTTTGTATTCTTCCACTTCGTCCTTAGATCTATATTTCTGAGGATCAGATACAGAGTGTCCTTTGTATCTATAAGTTTTCATTTCTAATAGGGTTGGGCCTTCACCATCTCTCGCTCTTTTTACTGCTCTAGCAACACCTTCGTGTACTAGTTCAGGAGTCATACCATCAATTTTATCTGAAGGCATGTCATATGCATCTGCCAGTTTATAAATATCAATTACATTACTTGTACGCTCAATGGAAGTACCCATTGCGTAGTTATTGTTTTCGCAAATAAATACTACAGGTAATTTCCAAAGCATGGCAAGATTGAATACTTCATGTAACATACCTTGTCTCGCAGCACCATCTCCAAAGAAACATAATACCACATTCTTAGATCCACGATATTGCTCTGCAAATGCTAAACCAGCACCAGTGCCAATTTGAGCACCAACAATACCATGTCCACCAAAGAAATAGTTTTCTTTATCAAAGAAGTGCATACTTCCACCTTTACCTTTTGAGCATCCAGTAGCTTTACCATATAATTCAGCCATTGCAGCATTTGGACTCATTCCTTTTGCCAAGGCTAAACCATGATCACGGTATCCTGTAATGAATGGATCTTCATGATTTGTTGCGGTCATACAACCAGCAGCAATTGCTTCTTGTCCATTATAAACGTGGAAAAATCCTCTGATTTTACCAGCCATTTTATACATTTCTTCTGATTTGGATTCAAATTGACGGATTAATTGCATCAATTCGTACCAATACATGTAGGTTTCTTTTGAAAATTTTTGGGCCACAGTCCTTTAATTTTGAGGAGCAAATATACTGTTTTTTCGCATTAAAATGGTCTAAAAACAGTCCTATGCTTCGTTTAAAAATGGGTATTTATAGTCGGTTGGAGGGTTAAAAGTCTCTTTTATCGTTCTAGCGCTCAACCATCTATATAAATTAAGCATACTTCCTGCCTTATCATTGGTTCCAGAAGCTCTAGCACCACCAAAAGGTTGCTGACCAACTACTGCACCTGTAGGCTTATCATTGATATAAAAATTACCAGCTGCATGTCTTAATTTTTTAGTCGCTAATTCAATAGACGCTCTGTCTTGAGAGATAATTGATCCAGTCAAAGCATATTTTGAAGTACTGTTTAAAATATCCAATGTCTTTTCAAATTTAGCAGCAGGATAAGTGTAAATAGTCAACACTGGCCCAAAGATCTCTTCACACATGGTAGTGTATTTTGGATCGCTTGTTTCAATGATAGTAGGTTCAATAAAGTAGCCTTTTGATTTGCTATAATTTCCACCAACTAAAATTTTTGCCTTTTTATCTTTCTTTGCTTTGCTGATGTATTTAGTAATGCTATCAAATGCTTTTTCATCAATCACTGCATTCACAAAATTAGAAAAGTCTTCTACAGTTCCAACTTTCATAGATTGTACTGCTTTCACTAATTTGGTTTTAACAGCTGCTGCAATATTACTTGGTAAATATGCTCTAGAAGCTGCAGAACATTTTTGACCTTGGAATTCAAAAGCACCTCTTGCTAATGCAGTAACTACGGTATCAACATCAGCAGTAGGGTGAACCATCACAAAGTCTTTACCACCTGTTTCACCCACAATTCTTGGATAAGATTTATAGTTAGCAATATTTTCACCAATCTGTTTCCACATGTGATTGAATACACCTGTAGATCCTGTGAAATGAACTCCTGCAAAATCAGGATGTTTAAAACAAGTAGCACCTAAGGTTGGGCCATCAACATATACAATATTAATGACGCCATCAGGTAATCCTGCTTCTTTTAAAATACGCATAAATAATTGAGCAGAATAAATCTGCGTATTAGCAGGCTTCCAAACCACTACATTGCCACACATTGCAGCAGATGCAGGTAAGTTTCCACCAATAGCAGTGAAATTAAATGGTGTAATAGCCAAAACAAAACCTTCCAAACCTCTCCATTCCATTCTGTTATGAATACCAGGAGCAGAAATAGGTTGTTGTTGATAAATTTGACTCAAGAAATGAACATTGAATCTTAAGAAATCTATTAATTCACATGCAGCATCAATTTCTGCTTGGAACGCATTTTTACTTTGTCCAAGCATTGTTGCTGCATTCATTTCGAAACGATATTTAGTCGCTAATAAATCAGCAGCTTTTAAAAAAATATGTGCTCTTGCTTCCCAACTCATTTCTGACCAAGATTCACGCACTTTTAATGCAGTATTGATTGCTTGATCTACATGTTGTTTGGTTCCCATATGGAAATGACCCAATACATGTTTAATTTCATGAGGTGGATGAATAGATTGTTTTTTACCAGTTCTTACTGCTTTACCACCAATATACATGGGTATATCTAGTGTCTTCTTTTTTAAATCGGCAATAGCTTTTTTCAATGCTATTTTTTCATTAGATCCAGGTGCATAAGAAAGTACCGGTTCGTTTACTGGCATGGGGTAGTTAAAATATCCAAATTGCATATAAATAAATTAGGGTTCAAAAATAAGCAATAAAAGAACATATGTTAGGAATTGGGATTAATTACTAAGAAATTGTTTATTAATTTAGCAGAATGCAATATGTATTAGTAGACATTGCGGATAGAGCCAATTTCTATCCATTTAGTTTGACCCGTTCTTTAGCAGAATGTAGAGTTGGTTTATATAATTTTCAAGAAAGATGGGAGCAAATTTTAGGGGCAGAAACCGGTGTTTTCACTGAAGCTTATTTACAAATTTTATATCCTTCAGATTTTTTATCTAATAAGGATTCAATTTATTTTATCAATATCACAGCATTTCCTTCTATGCAGTTGGTAGAAAAAATTAAGTGCTTGAAAGAAGGGGAGAAATTGATTAGTCCTTCTGGGAAATGGATTGCCAGTAGAAGTCAAGAAAGAACATTCACAAAAATATTACTAGGCGAACACCCACCCATTGTTTTCAATGAGGTAGATTTTATAGATAATGCGGTTCAATTACTTAAAAAGCATGCTGCATTCATACAACATGATTTTACTTTTGCTACCCAAAATAGAACCACCCAACAATTAGGAGAAACCAATAGGGCTATTCAACCGAATCAAATCTTTATTGAAGAGGGTGCTCAAATATCTTGTGCAAATTTAAATGCAAGTGAAGGGCCTATATATATTGGTAGAGAAGCAGTTATCATGGAAGGAGCTAGTTTGAGAGGGCCTATTGTTATAAGTAACAAAGCGGTAGTAAAAATGAATACCAGTATTTATGGATCCACTACCATTGGGCCTTATTGCTTGGCAGGAGGGGAAATAAAAAACTCCATTATGATGGGCTTCTCCAATAAAGGGCATGATGGCTATTTGGGAGATAGTATCATTGGATATTGGTGTAATCTGGGCGCTGGCACAAGTAATAGTAATGTCAAAAATTCTGCAGGTAAAGTGGAATTATGGAATGAGGCCAACCAGGTTTGGGATACAGTTGGACAAAAAATGGGCATGTTGGTGGGGGATTATAGTCGTTTTGCAATTTTGTCAAGAATTAATACTGGTTCTTATATTGGAGTTAGTGCCAATGTTTTTGGTAAAGGTTTATTGCCCAAAAACATACCCAATTTTACTTGGGGCACTGTTCCAGGCTATTTATTAGAAAAAGTCATCGAAGATATTGGCAATTGGAAGCAAATGAAAGGTTTTAAACTAAGCCGAGAAGAAGAAATGGTATTAAAACACCTTCATAATCAGTCTCAATTCTAGTGTTTTTATAGGTTTAGGCTTAATTTTTGATTACCTTTGCAGCGCTAATAATAGCCTAATAAGTACAAAAATTACCTTATGAGAAAGCAAATTGCAGCTGCTAACTGGAAAATGAATTTAAGTCAATCAGAAGCAGATACTTTATTAAATGAATTATTACAAACAGAACATAGTCTAGCAGCTCATCAAGAAGCCATTTTTGCTGTGCCTGCAATATATATAGCACAAGCAAATGCTAAATTAGCTGGAAAACAAAATGTATATGTGGCAGCTCAAAACTGTCATCAAAAAAACAATGGTGCTTATACAGGAGAAATCTCTGCACCAATGTTCGCATCTGTGGGAGTTAAGCATATAGTATTGGGTCATTCTGAGAGACGTGAATATTTTGCTGAATCAGATGCTTTATTAGCAGAAAAAGTGAATGCAGTTTTAGCAATTGATAGTACTCCAATATTTTGTTGTGGAGAGCCTTTAGAAATAAGAGAAGCAGGTACACAAAATAGTTTTGTGGAAGCGCAATTAAAAAACTCTTTATTTCATTTAAGTGCAGAGCAAATTGTTAAAGTAGTAATTGCCTATGAACCAATTTGGGCAATCGGAACTGGCAAAACTGCAACTAGTGAACAAGCACAAGAAATACATGCTTATATCAGATCTGTATTTGCAGCAAAATATGGCCAAGCTATTGCAGATCAAATTTCCATCTTATACGGAGGCAGTGTGAAAGCAGCAAATGCTAAAGAATTATTCTCTCAACCAGATGTGGATGGTGGTTTAGTAGGAGGTGCTTCATTGATTGCTGCAGAATTTGCTGCAATTATAAATGCTTTAAAATAGAATTTAAAAGACTAGTTTCACTACATGAAGAATATTAGAAATTTTTGTATCATCGCCCATATTGATCACGGTAAAAGTACCTTGGCAGATAGATTGTTAGAACATACTAAGACCATTACCGAAAGAGAAATGATGAATCAGGTATTGGATGATATGGATTTAGAGAGAGAGAAAGGTATTACGATCAAGAGTCATGCTATTCAGATTAATTATATTCACAAAGGAGAAACCTATACATTAAATTTAATTGATACTCCAGGTCACGTAGATTTCAGCTATGAGGTGAGCCGTGCTTTAGCTGCTTGTGAAGGTGCATTATTACTAGTAGATGCCTCTCAAGGTATCCAAGCTCAGACTATCTCTAATTTATATTTAGCACTAGATAATAATTTAGAAATCATACCTGTTATCAATAAGATTGACATGGATGGTGCTAAAATTCCAGAAGTTACCGATCAGATTATTGATTTAATTGGCTGTAAACAAGAAGATATTTTATTAGCCAGCGGAAGATCTGGAATTGGTATTGAAGAAATCTTACAAGCTATTTGTGAAAGAATACCTGCTCCAGTAGGTAATCCTGAAGCACCATTACAAGCATTAATTTTTGATAGTGTATTTAATAGTTTCAGAGGTATTATTGTTTATTATAGAATACTAAATGGTGTATTAAAGAAGAACGACAAAATTAGATTTGTTGCATCCGGGAAAGATTATATAGCAGATGAAGTGGGAGTATTAAAACTTTCCATGACACCTAAAGAAGAAGTGAGAGCAGGAGATGTGGGTTATA
>CAZXWT010000010.1:0-8393 GCA_964644475.1 uncultured Sediminibacterium sp.
TTTATACAGGACTAGGATGCATGATTGCAGGTAATGGTTTTTTCAAACCAAATATTTCTAGCATGGTGGGTCAATTGTATCCTAAGGGAGATAAAAAAATTGACGCAGCTTATACTATTTTTTATATGGGCATTAATACTGGTGGGGCCATGGGGCCAGTGGTTTGCGGATTTTTTGCGGAGTCAAGTGGCAATGCTGGAGATTATAAATGGGGATTTTTAGCAGGTGGTATTGCGATGTTATTAAGTGTAATAACGCAAATTAGTTTTCAGAAAAAATATTTAGTCAATGCAGAAGGGCAGGCTATTGGAGATACTCCAAAAGGCGCACCAAGCTTTTTTCTAAAGTTACCAGTAATGGTGGGTTTCTTAATGTTACTTTCATTATTAACTATTGCCTTAGTATATATTGATATTAAAGTGGTGAGTTATTTGTTTTGGTTATTGTTAGCTTGTATACTTTTAATTGCTTTTATTATTTTCTCTGATAAATCTTTAGATCTAATTCAAAAGAAAAAAGTAGCTGTATTGTTTACGGTCTCTTTCTTTGTGATCTTTTTTTGGAGTGCTTTTGAACAAGCAGGTGCATCATTGACCTATTTTGCTTCAGAAAATACACAGAGAGATTTGGGATTCTATGTAGTACCAGCTAGTTTTTTCCAATCATTGAATTCATTATTTGTAGTAACATTAGCGCCTGTGGTAGCATGGGTTTGGATTAAGTTGGGAAAAAGAGAGCCTTCTTCTCCTTTTAAAATGGCGATGGGCTTATTCTTTTTAGCATTGGGTTATTTATGGATTGCAACAGGTGTTAATGGAGTAGGTGCAGGAATCAAAGTAAGTATGATCTGGCTATTAGGTATGTATATGATGCATACCCTTGGTGAACTTTGTTTATCACCCATTGGATTATCTCTATTCAATAAATTAGCTCCAGTGAAATTTGCATCATTATTGATGGGTGTATGGTTTACTGCCAATGCTTTTGCCAATAAATTAGCAGGTGTATTTAGTGCATTGTATCCAGAGAATGGAAAGACTACATCTTTTGCAGGATATCAAATCACCAATCTGCATGAGTTCTTTATGTTCTTTGTATTCATGGCAGGTACAGCATCATTGATCTTATTCTTCTTGTCTAGCAAGTTGAAGAATTTAATGGAGCAATAGAATAATTACAATACGCCACGAACAATTTCATCAACTACTGCTGGATCTAGCAGGGTAGAAGTATCGCCGAGATTTTTCAATTCTCCTTCTGCTACTTTGCGTAGTATTCGTCGCATGATTTTTCCTGACCTTGTTTTGGGTAAGCCAGAGACAAATTGAATTTTATCTGGTTTGGCAATTGGTCCAATAATTCTTGTAACCGTTTGTAATAAATCTTTTCTGATTTGGTCTGCTGTGCCATGAGTGTCTTGGCCATGAGAGCCTGTATAAATTACATAAGCATAAATGCCTTGACCTTTAACATCATGCGGATAACCCACAACGGCACTTTCTACCACACCAGCATGCATATTAATAGCATTCTCTACTTCTGCTGTACCAATTCTGTGACCACTTACATTTAAAACATCGTCGACTCTTCCAGTAATTCTAAATTGTCCCAATTCATTTTTCAATGCACCATCTCCTGTGAAATACAAATTATCATAAGTAGCAAAATAATTGGTTCTGCATCTTTCATGATCACCATAAGTGGTTCTTAATATAGATGGCCATGGTTGTGTAATACATAAGTTTCCGCGGATAATTCCTTCTTCATCTTTTTCTACCACTTCCTCTCCTTTGTCATCTACCAATATTGCTTTGATACCTGGCATTGGGTAAGTTGCCCAGCCTGGCTTGCCTTCTGTGATACCAGCCATATTAGAAATTAAAATACCACCTGTTTCAGTTTGCCACCAAGTATCTACAATAGGACATTTGTTCTTGCCAATATTTTCGTTGTACCAATGCCATGCTTCTTCATTAATAGGTTCACCTACAGTGCCCAATACTTTTAAGCTACTTAAATCATGGTCTTTTACTGGACCCAAACCAAAGCCCATTAAAGATCTGATAGCTGTAGGAGCAGTATATAAAATATTCACTTTGAATTTATCAATGATATCCCAGAATCTTCCTGCATCAGGAAAAGTGGGTATACCTTCGAACATTAAACTCGTTCCTCCAGCACTTAATGGTGCATATACAATATAACTATGACCAGTAATCCAACCTATGTCTGCAGTACAAAAGAAAATATCTGCTGGTTGATAATTAAAAGTATTGACAAAAGTATAATTGGTATACACCATATATCCAGCCACGCTATGTACCACACCTTTTGGTTTGCCGGTGGACCCAGAAGTATACAATATAAATAATGGATCTTCTGCATCCATCACTGTAGCAGCAACATTCGTAATATCTTGTGATTCTACTTTTTTAATTTCATCTTCCCACCAAACATCTCTTCCTTTTAACATGGATACCGCGGTTCTAGTTCTTGTACAAACTATCACTTTGTTCACTGTTTTATTTCCAATCAATGCATCATCAATCACTCCTTTTAATGGAATATCTTTTGCTCCTCTAAATGCACCATCACAAGTGATGATACAAGTAGCTTTAGCATCTTCCAATCTATCTGCAATACTTTGAGCAGAGAAGCCTCCAAAAATGACACTATGTATTGCACCCATTCTTGCACAGGCTAAAACGGCAATCGCTAATTCTGGTATCATGCCCATATAAATACAAACTCGATCACCTTTTTTCACTCCATTATTGATGAGCACTTGTGTGAATTGACATACCTTGGTATGCAATTGTTTGTAAGTGATAATTCTATGGTGTTCACTTGGATCATTTGGTTCCCAAATAATAGCAGGTTGATCACCTCTAGTTGCTAAATGTCTATCCAAACAATTCTCTGTAATATTTAATTGCCCACCTTTAAACCATTCTACTTTGGGTTCTTTAAAATTCCAATCCAAAGTTTTGTCCCATTTTTTATGCCAAGTAAATTGCTCTGCAATTTCACTCCAAAACTCTGCAGGTTGTTCGATACTCTTTTTGTAGGCAGCATGATATGCTTCTATGCTTTTAATTTGATAAGGATAAGACATGGCAATCGTTATAAATTGTTTAACCAAATTTACGTTTTTCAGTTTAAATATTTAACTTGAAGAATCGATTGCTAAAAATAGTATTATGAATGGGACAAAACCACCAAGCAAAATTGCATTTGTAATTGGCGCTTCCTCTGTAGGTACATTAATTGAATGGTATGATTTTTACATTTTTGGAATGTTGGCCACCATTTTATCCAAACAATTTTTCCCAGCGGATGCAGGAACGGCAGCTCTTTTAAGTACCTTGGCCATATTTGCTGCTGGTTTTATTGTACGTCCTTTTGGCGCATTGGTATTTGGAAGATTAGGTGACCTTATTGGAAGAAAACATACTTTTTTGTTAACCCTTGTTATCATGGGCGGATCTACATTCGCCATTGGTTTGGTTCCAGGATATGCAAGTATTGGTTGGTTAGCGCCCATATTGGTCTTAGTGTTAAGATTGTTACAAGGCTTGGCCTTGGGCGGGGAATATGGCGGTGCTGCTACTTATGTTGCAGAACATGCTCCTGCAGGACAACGTGGTTTTTGGACAAGTTGGATACAAACCACAGCTACTTTAGGATTATTTTTGGCCTTAGGGGTAATTATATTAATTAGATCTTATCAAGGTGTTGATCAATTTAGTGCACAGTGGGGTGGATGGCGTTATCCATTTTGGATTTCTATATTATTAGTAGGTGTATCTGTTTTAATTAGAATGCGCATGAGCGAGTCGCCCATGTTTAGCAAACTAAAAGCAGAAGGAAAAACATCTGTAAATCCTTTAAAAGAAAGTTTTGGTAACAAGGCTAATTTTAAAATGGTTTTATTGGCTTTGTTTGGAGCAGTAATGGGTCAAGGTGTGGTTTGGTATACTGGACAATTTTATGCACAAAGTTTTATCGAAACAGTTTGTAAAATAGAATTTGTACAATCTAGAAATATTATGCTAATCGCCATTTTAATGGCTACACCTTGTTTTGTTTTATTTGGCTGGTTAAGTGATAAAATAGGAAGAAAGTGGATTATGTTAACAGGTATGTTGTTAGCAGTTTTAACTTATAGACCCATTTACAAAGAGTTTATCAATATCACGGATGCTTCTAAAAGAACACAAATTGTTGACAATAGATTGTCCAGTTCAATGACTGCTTTTCCATTGATTGATGGAAAAGATAAAACCAAATTATATATAAAAAAGCAAGAAGATACTACCTATTTAGATGGATCGGTTTTTAGATATAGTATTGTGGATACATTGATCATGAAAGATTCTATTTATTCTTCTAGACCTTTAACATTGATCTTTCCAAGTATGATCAAATACCAATCACCGAAACCATTTGTGCATGTTGAAAAAACTTTGGGACATGCAGCTTTTTGGGATATGATATGGTTGGTCTTTATTCAAATAGTCTATGTGACGATGGTATATGGTCCAATCGCAGCTTTCTTAGTAGAGATGTTCCCTACTAAAATCAGATACACTTCAATGTCTTTGCCATATCATATTGGTAATGGTGTATTTGGTGGATTAGTTCCTTTCTTAGGTACATTAATTGTAGAGTTTACTAAATCTGAATCGCATCCTGCAGGAGATGTATTGGCAGGATTATGGTATCCGATTGGTGTAGCATCTATTTGTTTGGTCATTGGTGCTATTTATTTGACGAATAAGATTGACAAAGAAGTAATGGATTAAATTTTAATGAATTAAAAGAATTAAAGTATGAATACTATCAAAAAATTATTAGGCTATGTTTGGATGCTTATATCGCCGGCTATTATTCTTTTCTTAGTGTACGAAGCGGTGGTTAAAATAGCGGCTGCATCAGAAGCTTCCAAAGCCAATACTATTTTGCAATGGGTAATTATATTATTGATTTTCTTACCCATCACTATTGGCTTTTTTATTTTCGGAAAATATGCAGCTCAAAACGAGTATGATCATTTACCCGAATCTTCTACAGAAATAATGGATTAGCCATTGATTATATGTATTTTTGAATATGTCTTTAATCTTAAGTAATATTCAAAAAAGGTATAACCAACAAATAGCTGTTGATGACATTTCTTTTGAAGTGCATCCAGGTGAAATTGTTGGCTTTCTTGGTCCCAATGGAGCTGGAAAAAGTACTACACTTAAAATGATTGCTGGCATTCTTGCTTCAGATGCTGGAAAAATTACCATCAATAATCTAGAAGTTGGCGTTGATGCAATCAATGCTAAAAAACTGGTGGGTTATTTACCTGAAAGCAATGCTTTGTATAAAGATTTATATGTAAAAGAATACTTGCAGTTTTTAGGAAATGTACATGTCTTAAAAAATATTCCAGAAAGAATCAAAGAAGTGATTGAGTTGTTGCAATTAGGCCCCATGCAACAAAAGAAAATAGGAGAGTTGTCCAAGGGCTTTCAACAAAGAGTAGGTATCGCTGCAGCAATTTTACACCAACCTGCTTTAGTATTATTGGACGAGCCAACATCGGGTTTAGATCCTAATCAGTTAATAGATATTCGAAAACTGATCCAGCAATTGAGTCAAAATTCCATGGTATTATTTTCTTCTCATATTTTACAAGAAGTCACTGCGGTTTGCCATAGGGTATTAGTGATGCATGAGGGTAAGCTTGTTGCCAATGAGCCCATCGAGCAAATATTAAAGCCTCAAACCAATCATTTGCATATTCAATTTGAAGAAGATATCACTCATTTGCAATCTCATATTCAAGAATTGTCCATAGAGATTATCCGTATTGACAAACACCTGTTAGTAGTTAAAACAGCTGAGGGTAAAGATGTTAAGAAGATCATTATGCAATTCGCACTAGACATGGGTTTGAATATAGAACGTTTGCATGTAGAACAAGCCAGTTTGGAAGAAATTTTCAAATTGCTTACCCATTAAAAAAAATGGGTGTAAATTGCAGTCTCAATCAGTACAAAAAATTTTTAGAAAATAAATAATCAAACTATGAGTTACATTGTTGACGTCAAGGCAAGACAAATTTTAGATAGCCGTGGAAATCCTACAGTTGAAGTAGATGTATTAACGGATGAAGGCGCGTTAGGTCGTGCTGCTGTGCCAAGTGGTGCAAGTACAGGTGTGCATGAAGCAGTAGAATTAAAAGACAATGACAAGAAGAAATATTTAGGTAGAGGAGTTTTGAAAGCAGTAAAAAATGTAAACACTATTATTGCTAATGGTATTACTGGTTTTGATATTACTTCTCAAGCAGCTATCGATCAGGTAATGATTGAACTAGATGGCACGCCAAACAAAGCTAAATTAGGTGCAAACGCCATCTTAGCAGTTTCTATGGCGGTTGCTAAAGCAGCAGCAGAAGAAGCGAATTTACCTTTGTATAGATATATTGGCGGTACCAATGCAAGAACATTGCCAATGCCAATGATGAATATCTTAAATGGTGGTGCACACGCGGATAATAAAATCGATTTCCAAGAATTTATGATCATGCCAGTGGGTGCTCCAAGTTTTAGCGAAGGTTTACGTTGGGGAGTAGAAATTTTCCATCAGTTAAAAAGTACTTTAAAGAAAAAAGGATATAGCACAAACGTAGGTGATGAAGGTGGATTTGCTCCAAATATTCAAAGCAACGAAGAAGCTATTGAAACTGTATTAGAAGCAATTAATGCAGCAGGTTACAAAGCGGGTTCTCAAATTGCCATTGCAATGGATGCCGCTAATAGTGAATTATGGAATGCAAAGAAGAAGAAATATGTTTTCCATAAGAGTTCTGGTAAAGAAATGAGTTCTGATCAATTAGTGAAATACTGGGAATCTTGGGTGAAGAAATATCCAATTGTTTCTATCGAAGATGGTATGGCAGAAGATGATTGGGCTGGTTGGAAAAACTTAACAGACACTATTGGTTCTAAATGCCAATTAGTAGGTGACGATTTATTTGTAACAAACGTAAATCGTTTACAAACAGGCATCGATAAGAAAATTGCCAACGGTTTATTAGTTAAAGTAAACCAAATTGGTACTTTGACTGAAACAATCAATGCGGTTAGCTTAGCACAACATAATGGCTACAATACTATCATGTCTCATAGATCTGGTGAAACAGAAGATACCACTATTGCAGATTTAGCGGTAGCATTGAATTGTGGTCAAATCAAAACTGGTTCTGCTTCTAGAACTGATAGAATGGCTAAATACAACCAATTAATCCGTATCGAAGAGCAATTAGGAGAAACTGGTGTATTCCCAACTAAGGGTAAATTAAAGTTCGGTAGCAAATAATCAAGCTATAGATATTCAAGAATGAGCCTCCTACAAGAGGCTCATTCTTTTTTTGTGCATATTCTGAACTAGTGTAATTTTACCCAGAATCAATGCTTATGAATCTCGTGAAAAAAATACTTCCTTTTATTATGAATAGATATTTTCTAGTGTCTTTGGGTTTTGTGGTTTGGATGTTATTTTTTGATCAAAGAGATTTCTTTTTACAAAGAGAAAGAAAAGCTGCTTTAGAAAAATTAGAAGCTGCTAAAAAATATTATCAAGATGAGATTGCTGATACTAAAAAGCAATTGGAGAATATACAGAGTAATCCTGCAGCAGTAGAGAAGTATGCTAGAGAGAGATACTTATTGAGAAGAGAAGGAGAAGAAGTGTATTTGTTTGAAGATAGTAATGCCAAGGCTACAGAAGTAGCTAAATAAGAGGTGTAATGAAAAAACAAGAACGTTATAAAGCGGTCATTGATTATTTTTTAGAACATGTTCCCGTTGCAGAAACGGAATTGTATTACGAAAATCCCTTTCAATTATTGGTGGCTGTTATTTTATCTGCTCAGTGTACAGATAAAAGAGTCAATCTAACTACTCCTGCTATTTTTAAAAAATATCCAACACCTCAAAAAATGTCTAAAGCTAGTTTTGAGGAGTTGTTCCCATTAATTAAAAGCATTTCTTATCCTAATAATAAAACCAAACACTTAATTGGCATGAGTCAATTATTGTTGGATAATTTTGGAGGAGAAGTGCCCATGACTATAAAGGATTTAATTACATTGCCTGGTGTGGGAAGAAAGACTGCGAATGTCATAACAAGCGTAATTGACCAACAACCTAATATGGCGGTAGATACTCATGTTTATAGAGTTAGCCGGAGAATTGGTTTAGTGCCTCAAACCGCTAGCACACCATTGGCAGTAGAAAAAGAATTAATCAAAAATATTCCTTCAGCACTAGTGCATAAGGCACACCATTGGTTGATATTGCATGGCAGGTATGCATGTACTGCAAGAAGTCCTCAAT
>CAZXWT010000010.1:8493-15979 GCA_964644475.1 uncultured Sediminibacterium sp.
CACCATTGGTTGATATTGCATGGCAGGTATGCATGTACTGCAAGAAGTCCTCAATGTGAGAAATGTGGTATTAGTGCTTATTGTAAGTATTTTGAAAAATTAAAAAAATCAGCAGATAGTAAAATAAAAAAGGGCTAATTAATTAGCCCTTTTTTATTTATAAGTATTGTTCTATAGCTTCTACTAATTCATGTTTAGTAATAGGTACACCCATTATTTTATTGTATCCCTTAGCATCCACAAAATATTGATCGCGAATAATTTTGATTAATTGACCGTTATTAATTTCTGGAATTAAAATAGTTTCAAAGTTTTTCAAAATATCTCCTAAGTTTTTAGGGAAAGGACGCATATACTTTATATGTGCATGGCTTACTGCCTTGCCTTGACTTTGTAATTGTAATGCAGCAGATTTAATGGTTCCATAAGTAGATCCCCAGCCTAATACCAATACTTTTCCTTTCTCTGCACCGCTATCGATGGTTTGTAAAGGAATATAGTCTGCTATTTTTTCTACTTTAGCCGCTCTTGTTTTTACCATGAACTGATGGTTTTCGCTATCGTAGCTAACATTACCCGTTTCATGTTGTTTTTCAATACCACCAATACGATGTTCCAATCCTTTGGTGCCAGGAATAGCCCAAGGTCTTGCTAGTTTCTCATCTCTTTTATAAGGTAAGAACTTAGCTTCACCTTCGTCTAAACTTGTTTTGAATTTTACTGCTATATCAGGTATTTCATTTGCGTTCGGAAATTTCCAAGGCTCAGCACCATTGGCAATATATCCATCACTTAATAAAATCACCGGAGTCATATGTTGCAAAGCAATTCTTACTGCTTCATAGGCCATATGAAAACAATCACTTGGAGTAGAAGCTGCAATTACTGGAATAGGTGCTTCACCATTTCTACCATAATAAGCTTGTAATAAATCAGATTGTTCAGTCTTAGTAGGTAATCCTGTTGAAGGTCCACCTCTTTGTATATTAACAATGACCAATGGAATTTCTAACATTGTTGCCAAACCAATCGCTTCTGTTTTTAATGCCATACCTGGCCCAGAAGTAGTGGTTAAACCAATGGATCCACCATAACTAGCCCCAATAGCAGCGCCAATACCTGCAATTTCATCTTCTGCTTGGAAAGTACGAATACCAAAATTTTTATACTTACTTAATTCATGTAAGATATCTGAAGCGGGAGTGATAGGATAAGATCCTAAGAATAATGGAAGCTTTGCTTTTTGTGATGCAGCCACTAAGCCCATAGATAATGCTTGGTTACCCATGATGCTTCTGTACATCCCTGGTTCCATCTTTGCTCTATCCACTTTATATCTTGCATTAAATAATTCTGCAGTTTCACCATAATGATATCCTGCTTTTAATACATCGATATTGCTTTTTAAAATATATTCTTTCTTGCCAAATTTTTCTTTTAAGAATTCAATAGTAGTATCTAAGTCTCTATTGTATAACCAATAAATTAGACCTAGTACAAACATATTCTTCGCACGATCCCTTTCTTTATTACCTAACTCCGTGTATGCGCTTAATGCTTCTCTAGTTAATTTAGTAATATCCACCTTAGTTAATTCATATCCATCTAAACTTCCATCTTCTAAAGGGTTGATTCCTTCTGGATATGCGGCGAGTCTTAAATTTTTTGCATCAAAGCCATCAATATTGGCAATAATTTTTCCGCCTTTTTTTAATCCTTTTAAATTCACTTTTAAAGCAGCGGCATTCATAGCTACTAATACATCACAGATATCTCCTGGAGTATACACTCTGTCAGAACTAAAATGCAATTGGAATCCACTTACTCCTGGTAATGTGCCAATAGGGGCCCTGATCTCTGCAGGGAAATCGGGGAAGGTTGCTAAGTCGATACCTAGTAAAGCAGTATTATTGGTAAATTGTTGACCAGTTAATTGCATTCCATCTCCACTATCTCCCGCGAACTTGATCACCACATCTTGTAAAACAATATCTTTTTGCATTTTGAGCCGTTTGCTGCAAAGGTAAAGCATCAAGGGGCAAAACCTTCATTTTTATGCCTAAAATACCTATTTCTTAGCTAACTTTGCGGCCATTCCAAAGGGGGTATTTATGATCGGATACATAATTTACATTCTAGCTCATTTTTTCACGCAATTAAATGCTGCGGAAGCTCCTGTTTTTAAACCAGCACCTATACAGACTGATAGTCTTGCAAAATATGTTTATTTAAGTTTTGATGATGGTCCATTACCTGGTACAGGGAATTGCATCACTATTTGTGAACGTCAGCAAGTAGCAGCCACTTTTTTTGAAGTGGCTTTTCACCAATCAAGAAATAGTTTTGGTAGAAATTTGTATAAAAGAATCTCCGCCAATAAGCAATTGTTTGAAATTGCTAATCATAGTTATTCGCATGCTTTTTATGGGGACTATATTAACTATTACCATCAGGCTGATTCGGCTTTAGAAGATTTTTTAAAAGCAGGAAAAATACTTCAAACCAGCAATAATATTGCTAGGCTTCCTGGCAACAATGCATGGAATACTGCGGAAGTAAAAAGAGCTAGTGGTTTAGTTAGACCTTTGGTTAAAAAAATGGATAGCGTAGGATTTAATGTGGTGGGTTGGGATATGGAATGGCATTTTAATAAATCTGGAAGACCCATAGATGCACCAGAAAAAATAGCAGCATTAGCCGATAGTCTATTTTTATACAACAAAACCAAGACTAAAAATCATTTGGTTATTTTAATGCATGATCATGAGTTTAGGGCAAGTACTGATTCTGCAAAATTGGCTACAATGATTGCATTACTAAAGCGTAACCCGCATTACCAATTTCGCAAATTAACCAGCTATCCTGGTTTGAAAAAATAGGATTAACTATTTTTTATAGCAGGCCTTGATTATTTATCATTAAGTATTTTGTATTTTTATAGTAGTTAATTAAAACTATATTTTATGTCAGCATTTAAAACAGGTAATCCAACATTAACCGAAAAGATTTTTGATAAAAGTTTACATGAAACTGCAGGATCTTTTGGCGTTATGAGCATTAGAGGTACCATGAATAAATTTGGATTCTTATTATTGATGGTAATAGCTTCTGCAATGTTTATTTGGAATATTTATGCAGAAGGCAATTTTCAAACTGCTACTACTTTAATGATGGTAGGGGCTATCGGAGGATTTATTTTAGCATTAGTGATCATGTTCAAGCCAACATGGGCTGGTTATATTGTACCTGCTTATGGTATTTTAGAAGGCTTGTTTATTGGCGGAATAAGTGCGTTCTTTAATCAAATGTTTGCTAAGTCTTACCCTAATTTAATCCTTCATGCAGTAGGATTAACAATGGGTGTTGCTTTAGCTATGTTCTTATTGTACAATTTTAGAATCATCAATGTTACCAATAAGTTTCGTTCAATTATTATGAGTGCTACAATGGGTATCGGATTGTTCTATTTAATTGTTTGGATTTTAGGCTTATTTGGAGTGAACATGGGATTTGCTTTTGATAGCTCTCCATTAAGCATTGGCATTAGCTTATTCATTGTTGGTATTGCTGCATTAAACTTATTATTGGATTTTGATGCTATTGAACAAGCGGCAGAAATGGGTGCTCCAAAGTATATGGAATGGTATGGTGCCTTTGGTTTGTTAGTTACCTTGGTTTGGTTATACTTAGAAATTTTGAAGTTATTGAGTAAGTTAAACTCAAGAGACTAAATTATAAGAGATAAGATTTAAACCCTCCCCAAAAGGAGGGTTTTTTATGGGCTTTATTTGGTAAATTTGATGCAACAATATAAGCCTGATGGAATTCAAGAGAGGATCTCTAGACAATCAACAATTAATTCATTTATATCGTTCAATGGTATTGCCAAGAATGATAGAAGATAAAATGTTGGTATTACTTCGTCAGGGCAAAATTAGCAAATGGTTTAGTGGGATTGGTCAAGAAGCTATTGCTGTAGGAGCAACATTAGCAATGGATGCTACAGAATGGATCATGCCTTTGCATAGAAATTTAGGAGTCTTCACTTCTCGTGATATGTCATTAGTTAATTTGTTTAAACAGTGGCAGGGCGATAGAGATAGTTATAGTAAAGCAAGAGAAAGAAGTTTTCATTTTGGTTCTGCAGCACATCATGTTTGTGGAATGATTTCCCATTTGGGTCCTCAATTAGCCATTGCCGATGGAGTGGCTTTAGCCTATCAACAAAGAGGGCAATTAAAAGCTACTTTAGCATTTACTGGAGATGGTGGTACGAGTGAAGGAGATTTTCATGAGGCATTGAATGTGGCAGCTGTTTGGAATCTTCCTGTCATTTTTATTATCGAGAATAATGGATACGGTTTAAGTACGCCAACCAATGAGCAATATGCTTGCGAAAGTTTGGTGGATCGTGCTAAAGGTTATGGTATGGAGGGTATTAAAATTGATGGCAACAATATTCTTGAAGTATATGAAACAATTAAAGGTGTAAGAGAATATTGCATCAATAATCAAAAGCCTTATTTAGTAGAATGCATGACTTTTAGAATGCGTGGTCATGAAGAAGCGAGTGGTGTGAAATACGTTCCAAAAGATTTAATGGAAGCATGGTCAAGAAAGGATCCCATTAAAAACTACGAACAATATTTAGTGAGTGAGGGCATTTTAAATGAAATGCAAGTAGCTGAAATCAGAAATGACATCAAAGACCAAATAGAAAAAGATTTAGCTAAAGCCATGGAGCCTGCAACATTCACTCCTTCTATAGAAGAAGAGTTGGCAGATGTGTTTGCGCCAGCGGTTGATACAGGAGTACAAGTGTATCAAGATGTTTTTGCGAATAAAGATAGCTTGGGTCCGTTTCAACACAAAAGATTTATCGAAGCTATTAGTGATGCATTGATGCAAACCATGGAACGTTATCCAGAAATGGTGATCATGGGTCAGGATATTGCAGAGTATGGAGGTGCATTCAAAGTCACAGAAGGTTTTGTAGAAAAATTTGGCAAACAAAGAATTAGAAATACTCCGATATGTGAGAGTGCTATTGTGGGGGCTGCTTTAGGATTAAGTTTAGAAGGAATAAAATCAGTGATGGAAATGCAGTTTGCAGATTTTGTTTCTGTAGGCTTTAATCAGATAGTCAACAATCTTGCAAAGATTCATTATAGATGGGGACAGAATGCAGATGTGGTAGTAAGAATGCCAACAGGAGCAGGTGTAGGTGCAGGTCCATTTCACTCACAATCTAATGAAGCATGGTTTACGCATGTGCCAGGTTTGAAAGTAGTGTATCCAAGTAATCCTGCAGATGCGAAGGGATTATTAATTGCTGCATTATTAGATCCTAACCCAGTATTGTTTTTTGAACATAAAGCATTGTATAGAAAATTAGAAGGTGAAGTACCCGATGCATATTATCAAATACCCATTGGCAAAGCGCATTTTGTTGCAAGAGGAACAGAAGCAACTATTATTACTTATGGCATGGGCGTAATATGGGCAAAAGCATATCAAGAAAAAAATGTTGAGTTGTCTTTAACCATCTTGGATCTAAGATCATTGGCACCATTGGATTATGATGCGATTGCTGAAGCTGTTGCAAGTACTGGTAAAGTACTAGTATTACATGAAGATAATTTAACAGGTGGTATTGGCGCAGACATTGCTGCATGGATAGCAGAGCATTGTTTCCAACAATTAGATGCACCAGTGATGCGATGCGCTTCATTAGATACACCTATTCCATTCAATATAGAATTAGAAAAGCAATATCTAGCCAGTGCAAGATTGGAAGAGCAAATGCAAAAATTGTTGAATTACTAATTAGGGTTATTTATACGATACACTCTTAAAAAGTTGCCCCCTAATATTTTTGCTATATCTGTATCAGAATAACCTCGTTTAATTAAAGCTTTGGTAAACTCTGGGTAATCTACTACTGTTCTTAATTGTTTTGGTGCAGAATCAATACCATCAAAATCAGAACCTAAGCCTACATGATCCACGCCAATTAATTTAACAATATGGTCTAAGTGTTTCATTAATGCTTCTATATCAGGCTTGTTTGCATCTGATTCTTCTTTGTATTTTTCGGCCAATGTAGATTGTGCATATTCTGGTTGGATTCCTGTAGCTAACAAGGCATCTAATTCTGCTTTATGTTTTTTTCTGAAAGCCATGTTTTTAGCTTGGAAAGTACTATCCACAAATGCAGAGAAAAAGTTTAAATGAATTACGCCACCATTTTTGCCCACTGCTTTAATTTGATCATCTTTTAAATTTCTAGTCACCGGACAAATACTATAAGCATTGCTATGTGATGCAATCACAGGTTTTGTAGTTGTTTTGATGGCATCCCAGAAAGTAGCTTCACCCACATGTGAAATATCTACAATGATTCCAAGTTTATTCATTCTTTGAATGATTTGTTTTCCAAAAGGAGTTAATCCTCTTGGTCCAGTATAACTTGAGCTTTTTTCATCTGCATGTGAGCTTGCCCAGCTTGGAGAGTTGTTCCAAGTCAATGTCATGTATCTTACTCCTCTTTTATAAAAAGTATCTAATCTATTAATATCATCCTCAATCATATGACCACCTTCTACTCCATATTGAGCAACTAACTTTCCTTCTTTTAAAGCTTGTTCAATTTGTTTCCAAGTTTTAGCCACTACCATTTTATCTGGATTTCTTGCAGCAACTGCATCCAAAGTATCCATTTCTCTCATAGCCCAAGCGTATGGATTTTTTTTATCTCCGTCGCACCAAATTGAAAATAACTGATAATCCAATCCGCCTTCTTTGAATCTTTTTAAATCGGAATGATTAATCCCTTTTAGGTCTTGATCTAGGCTCACTTTTTTCTCAATACAAGCAGTCACAGCGTCATTATGCGTATCTACCACCACCGACTTAAAATGGATGGATTGAGCCTGACTACCAATAGATAATGCCATAAAAAGGGGTACTAAGTATTTCATACGAAGGGATTGTTTTAATTGACAACTAAAATAGCTATTTTTGCGCACAGAAAATCGACTATGTTAGACAAATTAGAAGCCATAAAAGCAAGATTTGACCAAGTTGGGGTGGCTTTGACCAATCCAGAAATCATCAATAACCAAGCAGAGTTTGGTAAAATGAGTAAGGAATACCGTTCCTTAGAGAAAATCGTACAACCTTATTTAAGATATGTGAAAGTATTAGCAGACTATCAATTTGCAAAAGATAGTTTGAATGGTGATGATGCAGATATGAGAGAGCTAGCTAAAATGGAATTACCTGAATTAGAAACAGAGAAAGATAGTTTGGAAAAGGAATTAACTAAATTATTGATTCCAAAAGATCCTCAGGATGATAAGAATGCCATTATTGAATTAAGAGCTGGAACAGGTGGTGATGAAGCAAGTTTATTTGTGGGCGATTTATTAACTATGTATACAAGATACTGTCAAAAGAAAGGTTGGAAAGTGGCAGTGGCAAGTGA
>CAZXWT010000011.1:0-1295 GCA_964644475.1 uncultured Sediminibacterium sp.
CGTCCTTTACTTAATGCAACATTATTAATACCATAACTTGTTTGAAGTTCTGTGTATTTGTATAATTGATTAATGATAACTTGTGCAACAGCGTCTTTTCTTAATTCAATAACGATACGAGTACCTTCACGTTTATTACTTTCGTTGTTTACATGAGAAATACCTTCAATGGTTTTATCGTTGACTAATTGACCAATTCTATCTGTTAAAGTATCACGATTTACTTGGTATGGAATTTCATTGATTACAATTAATTCTCTACCATTCGCCTTAGTTTCTACATTACATTTACCTCTTAAAACCACTCTACCTCTACCTGTCATCAATCCTTGCTTCACCCCTTCCATTCCGAAGATCACCCCACCTGTAGGAAAATCTGGTGCTTTAACATAAGTGATTAATTCTTCAGTAGTAATATCTCTGTTGTTGATATATGCGATACAACCATCCACTACTTCACCTAAATTGTGTGGCAACATATTGGTCGCCATACCCACCGCAATACCAGATGAACCGTTCACTAGTAATTGAGGAATACGAGTTGGAAGAACACTAGGTTCAGATAAGCTATCATCAAAGTTTAATTGAAAGTCTACAGTTTCTTTTTCCAAATCATCCAACATAGCTTCAGAAATTCTCTGTAAACGAGCTTCTGTATAACGCATAGCTGCCGGTGGATCACCATCTTGGTTACCAAAGTTACCTTGACCATCCACTAATTTGTAACGCATAGTCCACTCCTGTGCCATACGCACCAAAGTATCATAAATAGCAGTGTCACCGTGTGGGTGAAACTTACCCATTACTTCTCCGACAATACGGGCAGATTTCTTATAAGGTTTATTGCTGTTGTTGCCTAATTCATGCATTGCAAACAATACACGACGATGTACTGGTTTAAAACCATCTCTAACATCTGGTAATGCACGACCTACAATCACCGACATGGAGTAGTCGATGTAAGAGGTTTTCATTTGCTCTTCAATATTAACCCTTATAACACGATCATTGTCTTGGGTCTGTTCTGGGCCAATAGGTTCATTCAAATTTTCTTCCATAATTGTGGTTTCTATTATCCAAAAACTAAGTCCCAAAATGGGCTTAGGTACGGACGTCTACGAAGATAAGTTTTACCCTATTTTTAACACCTAAAATAGGGGTATTTTTTACACCGTTTTATCCACATTTTTGACCCATTTTTACTATCTTTAAGTGATGGATTTTTAACCACTTACACATAGCAAAATGGGCAAGCAAATTCTAGTGATTGGAGCTGGTAAATCGGCCTCTGTTTT
>CAZXWT010000011.1:1395-3824 GCA_964644475.1 uncultured Sediminibacterium sp.
ATGATCAAAGAGAAAAATTTACTTTTCCTTTGTGAAATGGGATTAGACCCAGGAATTGACCACATGAGTGCGATGGAGCTCATAGATAGAATTAAGACGAAAAATGGTCAAATTACCGGCTTTAAATCCCATTGCGGGGGATTAATCGCCCCAGATGCCGATACCAATCCTTGGCATTATAAGATTAGCTGGAACCCAAGAAATATCATTTTGGCTGGAAAAGCTGGAGCAGTTTATCTTGAAAATGGACAAGAAAAGGCCCTGCATTATGAGCAAATTTTTGATCATTGTGCAGAAATAGAGGTACCTAATTGGGGCGTATTGGCATATTATCCAAACAGAGATTCACTAAGTTATATCAACACTTATCAATTGCAGGGAGTGCAAGATTTTGTTAGAACCACATTAAGGCATCCAGATTTTTGCAAAGCTTGGAATGTCATTGTACAAATGGGTTTAACCAATGAAGAACCCATTACTACCCCATTAACTACTATTGCCAATTGGTTTGAAGATCAATTGAATAAAAACAACCATCGCATTATTTGGGAAAAGTATATGCAAGATTCCATTATAAAAAAGCAAATGGATTTCTTAGAGTTGAATGCATCTTCACTTATTCCTGCAGATTTAAAAACGAATGCTGCAATAATTCAATGGATAGTAGAATCCAAATGGAGATTAGAAGAATCGGATAAAGATGCCGTGGTAATGATGCATGAAATCAATTTTATAATCGATGGAGAAGCCCAAAAAATTACCAGTAGCTTGGTATTAAAAGGCAAAGACAATGTTCATACTGCTATGGCTACGACTGTTGGATTACCATTAGCAATGGCAGCTGAAGCCTATTTAGAAGGTGATTTAAACTTAACAGGTTTACATATACCAACTATTCCTGAAATCTATCAACCTATTTTGAAAAAACTAGCTGATGAGGGAGTTGTATTTTATGAAGCCACTGTTGGTTCCCATTCATAATCAATTTGACGCTTATCTAAATTGGCAGAAACCACTCTGATATTTACTTTATCCCCCATACTGAATTTTCTTCCAGAACGTCTACCCACTAAAGAGTAACTAGACTCAACATGTCTGAAATCATCCACTCTGGATAAACTTGTAATGTTCACTAAGCCTTCACATTTATGTTCAACTGTTTCTACCCAAAAACCAAAACTAGAAACACCACTTATCACGCCTTCAAATACTTGACCAATATAGTCTCGCATGAATTCAACTTGTTTGTATTTATTGGATGCACGTTCTGCTTCCATAGCTGCTCTTTCTCTCTCACTACAATGCACACATTTTTCTTCTAAACCAACATCGTTAATAGGATGTCCCATTAATACACTTTGTACAATTCTATGCACTAATACATCTGGATAACGTCTAATGGGTGAAGTGAAATGGCAATAATATTCAAAACCCAAACCATAGTGTCCAATATTATTGGTCGTATAAACAGCCTTGGCCATTGTTCTAATACCTAATTGTTCTAATACATGTTGCTCTGGTTTACCATGTGCCGCCAACATCAAATTATTAAAACTATGTGCAATTTTTTCAGGAGTACTTAAATCAAAAGGATAACCATGAGATAAAGCAAAAGCTACAAAGGGTGCTAATTTTTCTTCATTAGGTTGATCGTGCACTCTATAAGGAAAAGGTAGTGTTTCAGATTTGATCTTCACCTTACCCATTTTCTCCGCAATCAGTTGATTGGCCTTTAACATCAATTCTTCAATCAATTGATGAGAAGCTTTACTCTCTTTTACAGTGATACCAGTTGGCTTCCCTTTTTCATCTAAAGTAAATCTTACTTCTTGTGAAGAAAAATTGATTGCTCCATTTTCAAAACGTTTTTTTCTTAACTCTTGAGTATAGTCTGCTAACCATAATATAACTTCTGAATGATCTCCTTGTTTTGTTTCTATAATCTCTTGCACCTGCTCGTAAGTATATCTTCTATCAGAATAAATAATGGTCTTACCATACCAAGTATTCACTACTTTCCTACTAGCATCTAATTCGAAACACGCAGAGAAACTTAATTTTTCTTCATGTGGCCTTAAGGAACAAAGTTCATTCGATATTTTTTCTGGCAACATTGGATACACTCTATCTGGCAAATACACCGATGTAGCTCTATCATACGCTTCTTGATCTACAGCTGTTCCAGGTTGAACATAATGTGACACATCGGCAATATGAACGCCAATCTCTATATTGCCATTGTCTAATTGTTGATAAGAAATAGCATCATCAAAATCCTTAGCGTCCACCGGATCTATAGTAAAAGTCAATACTTTTCTATAATCTTTTCTTTTAGCAATTTCTTCTTCAGTAAGGTCTGCAGACAATTTGTTGGCGAAGTCCATTACTTCTTTACTAAACTGCAAATTAAAACCAGCTTCAGCAACAAT
>CAZXWT010000011.1:3924-15247 GCA_964644475.1 uncultured Sediminibacterium sp.
AAATTAGCTTCTGCATTAAATAAAAAAATGGGCTTAATAGGTAAAACATATAAAGGAATATCATGCAATTCCTCTGTGTATTTTACTAATCTAACGGCATCTTTTTCCGTTGTTAATATTAATTTGCTTTTAGCCTCAATAGCTGAAAACTTTTCTTTGATCTCTTGTAAATCTTCGATCGAGAAGATATGATGATCGCTATAACTTAATTGATAGTATGTATGAGTATGTTCGTGTAAATAGTTTTTTAATGGTAAAGGATTAGCAATACCACAAACTAATAAAACCTCATCTCTCATAGTCAACACCCATTGATCAGAAGGATGATAAATATGATATGGTGTTTGATACTCAATACAAGTAAAGAAAACACTCTGATGTTGTTCAGGATGTAATTTCTCAATAATCTCATCTCTTTCTACTTCAGATAAATCCTTAGGACATTTAGTCACTACAATTACACTCGCTCTTTTTGCAGACTTTCTATCGTCTCTTAAATCACCTGTTGGAATAAAAAAATCGTCCGTATATAAATTACTATAGTCCGTTAATAAGATATTAAAATCAGCAACAATCTCTCTATGTTGGTATGCATCATCTAAAATAATGGCTTGAAGATTGGGTACATCTTGTATTAATTGAGGAATGGCTTCAATTCTTCTTTCGCCTACAGCTACTGCAACATTAGGATACTTAATATGGAATTGCATTGGCTCGTCACCAATTTCTAATGCAGTGGTTTGTGCGTTTGCTAATGCATATCCTTTTGTTTTACGCTTATACCCCCTACTTAATGTAGCCATTTTATAATCATCAGAAAGTATCGAAAGTAAATGTTCTACCATGGGAGATTTTCCAGTTCCTCCCATCGATAAATTGCCAATACAAATCATGGGTACATTGAACCTAACTGATTTTAAATATTGTTTATTGTACAACCAATTTCTGCATGCTACTATCCAGCCATATAAAATAGCAAAGGGTAATAATAAAACTCTAAAAGATTTTAAAAAAAGGTTGTTAAAATTCATAATTGTTCCAAGGCGTAATGCAATGAGACAAAGGTACATCAAATTGATGGGTATCTTCAAAAATAGCCATTGGTTCAAAATAAGAAAGCCCTATTCTTTTAACCCTATTACCTGTTCTTGCAAAATACCTATCATAATAACCTTTTCCATATCCAATTCTATGTCCGGACTGATCAAAACCAATTAACGGAACAAGAAAAGTATCGATTTGCTCTGGAGCATAAAGCTTGTTTGGAATTGGTTCGTGAATCCCCCATTGGTTGACCAATAGTTCTTCTGTTTCTTCATAAAACTCCATAGTAGCGTCTTTTTCATGAATAACAGGATACAACACTACCAATTCAGGTATATAAAATTTCAGGAATTTAACTAATAACAAGCTGTTGGGTTCAGCATGTGCATCTGAAGGATAAAAACTTCCTAAAATTCGGGTACTAGACCAATCCATTTTTTGAAGCTGAATCAATAATAAATCATCCAATTTAATACAATCAGATTCGGTTAACGCTTTACGTTTTGACAACAATTCTTTTCTAGCGACCGATTTTAACATGATTATAATGAATTAATCTTCACATTGAAAAAAACTAAAAATGGTAGACCCATAATTTCTAGCAAACTTGAAGCCTTCAAATTTCTCGTAATTATTTCTTGGTGTATGTTCTAAAACAAAGTACCCTTCTGGTGCAATCAATTTTCTTTGAACAATTATTTTAGGTAAATCGTCAATGGTATTTAATGCATAAGGAGGCCCAGCAAAAATGACATCATATTGATTATTACAAGTATTTAAGAATTGAAAAACATCCATTCTTAATAATTGCACATGTTCAATTTTTAAAAGCTCAACATTCTTTTTTATAAAATCTGCCATTGCGCCATCTTTCTCTACAATGGTTAAATTGCTAGCACCTCTTGAGGCTAATTCGTAACTAATACAACCAGTTCCACCAAACAAGTCTAAAGTATTTGCATCTTCAATGGATACCCTTGTATGTAAAATATTAAAAAGACCTTCTTTTGCAATATCTGTGGTTGGCCTAGTATAGGGCATATTGGTGGGAGGATGAATACGTCGTCCTCCATATTTTCCAGATATAATTCTCATTTAAAAAATAAAATAGGTGGCAAAATGATGTTGCGGGTATTCTTGTTGTAGCGATTTAACTACCCCATTTTGTGAAGCCTGTTCAATAATGGCATCTTTGAAATAAGTTCCTAATTCTATGACCCAATGGTTGTTTTCAGGATGATAACCTATTAAATATAGTGCAGCATTATTGGGATCAATTTGACCATGTTTACAAGCATTCAAAATATTATATACATTTTGAGCATCTTCCGACTCCTCAAAATATTTAACAAATTGAACTATATTTTTGTCTCTGATTAAACCAATATAATAGCCATCAAAAAAGTAAATATATACACCGTCTTCAGTAGCATTTTGCACCAAAGCACTTAAATAATGAGACCATTTACCTGTTGGAAAAGCTCTAGTCAACAATGTTTGATATATATCTGGAACAGAAGAAACCACTACTTTATCTTCTTGTAAAGGAGTAACCAATAATTCATGATCTGATTGATTTCCAAAAAGCATATTTAATTCATTTTGATAAATGGTATTGTCTTTAATAGCTTGACTTTTGCTAATAAGAACTCTACTATTATTCATTACAAAATGAACATTTTGATAAACAGCATGCATTAATTTGGAATTATTTTGCAAGTAGGCTAATAATTGAGAAAAACCGTTTAAATCTGTTCCACTTACAAAAGATTCAAAAGAAATATAGTTGTTCGAAACAAGATGCTTTACTACAAAATGTATGGATTGATTATCTACAATAATGTATAAATCTTCTACTTTATGATTAGCAGTGCTTTCTAAATTACCGTAAATACCAATTTTCTTCTTTGCCATGTTGTAAAATCTTATGCAATGATATAAAAAAAGAGGCAGTTCTTTACTAAAACTAATTGTAGATTTGTAAACATTTATGAGCCATTCACCCTCTACCCCATCTTTACAGGTTAATATAAGTAGTAAGCAAATATTGGCCATAGCTTTACCAATTGCATTGGCGATTATGGTACCTCAAGTGAATTTTGTAATTAATAATATCTTTTTGGGGGCACTCAGCAAGAAGGCCTTGGCTATTGGTGGGATTACAGGCGTTTATTACCTCATTTTTGGAGTAATGGGGCAAGGTCTAAACAATGGTTTACAAGCATTAATATCTAGAAGAGCGGGTGAAAATCGTATCGATGAAATTGGCGTACTCTTTTCTCAAGGAGTGATTATCTCTCTGTTCTTATCTGTATTTGGGATTAGTTTCACCTATTTAATTGCACCTAGTATTTTTCATGCCTTATTGCAGGATGCAGATAGAGCCAATACTGTGATTGAGTTTTTGAAAATTAGAATTTGGGGAATTCCCTTTTTGTTTATCTATCAGATGAGAAATGCTTTATTGGTAGGAACCAATCAAAGTAAATTTCTAATTATTGGTACCGCAACAGAAGCCATTATTAACATCTTCTTTGATTATAGTTTAATCTTTGGACATTTTGGTTTCGCAGCTTTAGGAATTAATGGTGCTGCCTATGCATCAATCATTGCTGAAGCAATGGGATTATTGGTCATTTATTTTGTGATTCATTATCAAAAAATTGGAGAAAGATTTAAGTTGTTTTCAAAATTTACTTTCAAATGGGATTATGTGCAGTTAATATTAACTCAATCTATGCCCATTATGGCTCAATACATGATTAGTATTATTAGTTGGGAGTTCTTTTATATTTTAATTGAACATAGAGGAGAACAATCCTTGGCTGTATCTAATTCAATGAGGAATATTTTTGGTTTCTTTGGCAGTTTCACTTGGGCATTTGCAGCTACTTCTTCCACTATGGTAAGTAATATTATAGGACAAGAAATGCAGGATAAAGTCATCCCATTAATCAATAAAATTGTCAAATGGAGTCTTGGTTTTGCGGTAGTTGTATTTTTATTACTGAATGTATTTGCACATCAATTTTTATCTATTTATGGCCAAGGAGAGGATTTTATGCAAGAAGGTATTCCTGTATTAAGAGTAGTTTCGATTGCCTTATTATTTATGTCTATTGCAACAGTTTGGTTGAATGCAGTTACTGGTACCGGACAATCATCTATTAATTTAGCAATTGAATTTGTGGCTATTATTATTTACATTACTTATAGCTATTTAACCATTGAGTATTTCCAATTACCTATCACGATTGGTTGGATGTGTGAAATTATCTATTGGATTAGCTTATTAATTCCTTCGTATTGGTATATTAAATCGATGCGTTGGAAAGGCACAAAAATTTAAAGCAACTATCTTGATCTTATAGTAGAGACAGAAGTGATTCCTTCAAAAGATTCGATGAATAATTTCTGCTTGGTAATTTTAACAAAGACTCTTTCTGCTATAGAATGCTCTTCAAGAATTTGCTCAGCAATAGTATCTACTAAGGTCTCTAACAAAGGCGTAGGGGTATCCATAATTTCCTTTACCTTTTTGTACACTTGAACATAATCAATAGTTTGATCTAATTGAACTACCCTTTCTACATTTGGGGTAAAATCAATCTCAATATCTAATTTGAATTGATTGCCAATTTTTCGCTCTCCTTCATACAAACCATGAAAGCCAAAAAATATTAAATCATTCAAATAAATTTTCATAGGATTAATGTCCTTTTGCTGTCAAGTATCTCTCCGCATCCAAAGCAGCCATACAACCACTTCCTGCAGCAGTAACTGCTTGACGGTAGTTTTTATCTTGTACATCACCTGCGGCAAATACACCTTCGACAGAAGTTTTAGTAGTTCCAGGTTCTGTATAGATATATCCAGTCTCGTCCATTTTTAAATATGGTTGGAAGATCGCAGAATTAGGTTGATGTCCAATAGCAACAAAGAATGCACTAACAGGTATCTCTTGAGTGGTGTTTGTCTTTGTATTTTTAATTCTAACACCATTTACTGTTTTCTCTCCTAATACTTCTTCGGTTTCTGTATTGAAGTATACTTTAATATTAGGGGTATTCAATACTCTATCTTGCATTACTTTACTTGCTCTCATTTGATCTTTACGAACAAACATGTGTACAGTGGTACACATTTTAGATAAATAATGAGCTTCTTCAGCTGCAGTATCTCCAGCGCCAACAATTGCAACTTCTTTTCCTTTAAAGAAAAATCCATCACATACTGCACAAGCACTTACACCAAAACCATTTAATCTTTCTTCACTTGGTAAACCTAACCATTTTGCACTAGCACCAGTTGAAATGATTACAGCGTCTGCTTCAATCAACTTCTCGTCGTCAATCCATACTTTCTTAGGACTACATGAAAAATCAACTTTAGTAGCTAAACCATATCTAATATCGGCTCCCATTCTAGCTGCCTGCTTTTCAAAATGCACCATCAATTCTGGTCCTTGAATACCTTCTGGAAATCCAGGATAGTTCTCCACTTCAGTAGTAATGGTTAATTGACCACCTGGCTGAATACCTTGATACAACAATGGTTTCATGTTAGCTCTAGCAGCATAAATAGCTGCAGTATATCCTGCTGGTCCTGAACCTATAATTAAGATGGATACTTTTTCTGATTCCATAATTCCTTTTTTTAATCTGTAAAATTATTTAAAAAAAAGCCCCGACAAATTTACTTGTTGGGGCTTTTATAATGTTCTTGATGATTAGCCCAAATAAGCTTTTAATGCATTACTATATCTTGCTTTTTGTAAACGTTTAATAGCACGCTCTTTAATTTGTCTAATTCTCTCTTTAGTTAAATCGTATTTAATGCCAATTTGTTCAATAGTCACTCCATTTTCACCATCTAATCCGAAGTAAGCATTTACAATTTCAGCTTCTCTTGGACTTAATGATTTTAATACACGACGAATTTCTTCTCTTAAAGAATCTTTCATTACATCTTCGTCTGTATCTGATCCACCTTCTAATAAATCACCCATTGCTACATCTTCTGCTTCATGAACTGGAGCGTCTAATGAAGTGTGTCTTGTATTAGATTGGAAAATATTATTGATCTCGGTTTCAGACATTTCTAAGATACCAGCTAATTCTTCAGTTGAAGGCTCACGCTCGTGCTCTTGTTCAAATGCCATGTATGCTTTATTGGCTTTATTATAAGTACCAATTTTGTTTTGTGGTAAACGAACCAAACGACCTTGTTCAGCCAATGCTTGTAAAATGGACTGACGAATCCACCATACCGCATAAGAAATGAATTTGAAACCCTTGGTTTCATCAAATCTTTGAGCAGCTTTAATTAAACCTAAGTTACCTTCATTGATTAAATCAGATAAAGACAAACCTTGGTGTTGGTATTGTTTTGCAACTGATACAACGAAACGAAGGTTGGCTTGAACCAATTTATCCAAAGCTCTCTGGTCACCCATCTTAATACGTTGTGCTAAGGTGGTTTCCTCTTCAGGATTAATCATTGAAATCTTAGAAATCTCTTGTAAGTATTTTTCTACCGCTTGAGAATCTCTGTTAGTAATCTGTGTAGCAATTTTAAGCTGCCTCATGCAAAGAATTTATTTATATATGGATAACGACTAAAATACTAAAATAGTATAGCATTGTCAGTCTGCAAAGGTACTATTTTTCAAGTAATTAGACAAATTATTGACCAAAAGGCCAAATCGAAGCTTTTTGACCCGATTTTCAGAATATTCAAGGCTTTATGCCCCCCTTTTTTTATCTTCGCGACATGATTGATTTTAGATCAGATACCGTTACCAAGCCATCCAAAGCAATGTTAGAACAAATGCATTTGGCTCCTGTTGGGGACGATGTATTTATGGAAGATCCAAGTATAAACACATTAGAGAAATTTATATCTGAAAAATTTGGCATGGAAGCTGGCTTATTTTGCCCTAGTGGAACCATGACCAATCAGGTGGCTATAAAAACACATACCCAGGCTGGTGATGAAGTGATTTGTGAAGAATTGTCTCATGTTTACCAATACGAAGGTGGGGGAATTGCTTTTAATGCAGGATGTTCAGTTAGATTATTACAGGGAGATAGAGGAAGGATCAATGCTGCGCAGGTCAAAGCAGCTATTAATCCTGAAGACGTTCATAAACCAATCACTAGATTAATCAGTTTAGAAAATACCACAAACCGAGGTGGTGGAGCTTGTTATGACTTTAATGAGTTTAAATCAATAAAAGAAGTTGCAAAAGCCAATCAATTAATGTTGCATTTAGATGGCGCAAGATTATTCAATGCCATTATTCATAAAAAAGAAGACCCAAAGGATTACGGAAAAGTATTTGATTCAATATCTATTTGTTTAAGCAAAGGATTAGGCGCCCCCGTGGGAAGTGTTTTAATTGGAAATGCCGCTTTTATAAAAAAAGCAAGAAGATGGAGAAAGGTTTTAGGTGGTGGTATGAGACAGGCCGGCTCTCTAGCAGCTGCATGTATGTATGCCTTAGAAAATAATGTAGAACGACTTTCAATAGATCATGCCAACGCATTATTGATTAGAGATGCATTAACTAAAAAAGATTTTGTAGCATCTGTTTTAGAAGTGGAGACCAATATTGTTATTGCCAATATTAAAGGAAGCAAAACAGCTCATGAAATTGCTCAAGCATTAAAAGAAAAAGGTGTTTTAGCAATGCCTATGTCCCCCACCCAATTAAGATTTGTTACGCATTTGGATATCTCAGATGCTAACATGAATGAAACAATTGAAATTATCACGAAATTATAAAGTAAGAAATAAAGGAATATGTTAGAAAGAATTAACCCAACTACTACTCAGGCATGGTTCGTATTGAAAAAACATCACGAAGATGAAATGAGTCGTAAACACATGAAAGACTTATTTGCAGCGGATACAGATAGATTTAAGAAATATGCCATCAATACTGGTAATATACTTTTTGATTATTCTAAAAATATTATCACTGATAAAACACTTCAATTATTATTCCAATTAGCTAAAGAATGTGCTTTAGAGCAATCTATTAAAGCACAATTTGAAGGTAAAGCTATTAATGAAACAGAGAACCGTGCAGTATTGCATACAGCATTAAGAAATTTTTCTGGCGAAGCTGTATTAGTTGATGGAGAAGATATCATGCCAGAAATTAAGCGTGTATTGCAGCAGATGAAAACTTTCTGTAATGCTATACATAGCGGAGAACATAAAGGTTATACAGGAAAGAAAATTACATCAATTGTTAATATTGGAATTGGTGGAAGTGATTTAGGTCCAGTAATGGTTACAGAAGCTTTAAAACCTTATTGGGTAGATGGTATTCAAGTACATTTTGTAAGCAATGTAGATGGTACACATATTGCAGAAACTTTAAAGAAAGTAAATGCAGAAGAAACTTTATTCTTAATCGCTTCCAAAACTTTTACTACTCAAGAAACCATGACCAATGCACATACTGCTAGAAATTGGTTCTTGGAACATGCAAAAGAAGAACAACATATTGCTACACATTTTGTCGCATTAAGTACGAATGAGAAAGCAGTAAATGCATTTGGCATTAGTAGTAAAAATATGTTTGAATTTTGGGATTGGGTTGGTGGAAGATATTCTCTTTGGAGTGCCATAGGTTTATCCATTGCATTAACCATTGGATTTGATCATTTTGAAGCTTTATTAAAAGGAGCACATGAAGCAGATAAACATTTCAAATCAGAAAAATTAGAAAAAAATATTCCAGTGATCATGGCATTATTGGGTATTTGGTATACTAATTTCTTTGGTGCTCAAAGCGAAGCTATTTTACCATACGATCAATACATGCATCGTTTTGCAGCATATTTCCAACAAGGCAATATGGAAAGCAATGGTAAATATGTTGACAGAAAAGGAACTGCGGTAAACTATGCAACTGGCCCAGTTATTTGGGGAGAACCAGGTACTAATGGACAACATGCATTTTATCAACTAATACATCAAGGTACTTTAATGATTCCTTGTGATTTTATTGCTCCTGCTAAAAGTCATAATCCTATTGGAGACCATCATGATAAATTATTAAGTAATTTCTTTGCTCAAACGGAAGCATTGTTAAATGGTAAAACTCATGCTGAGGTGGTAGCAGAATTAAAAGCGGCCAATAAATCTGAAAAAGAAATTGAATTTTTAGCCCCATTCAAAGTGTTCACTGGAAATAAACCAACCAATTCTTTCTTGATAGAGAAAATCACACCAGAAACTTTAGGCTTTTTAATTGCGACATACGAACACAAAATCTTCACACAAGGAGTTATTTGGAATATCTTTAGTTATGATCAGTGGGGAGTTGAATTAGGTAAACAATTAGCCAATAAAATTTTACCTGAATTAGCGAATAATGAGCCGGTGAAGGGACATGATAGTTCAACCAATGGATTAATCAATCAATATAAAGCTTGGAAATAAATGAACGCATCCATTCAAATAAGACCCATTGAACTCAATGACAATCTTGCTCTTGCCAAAGTGATTCGTGGTGCTTTGGAAGAATTTGGTGCAAACAAACCAGGCACGGTTTATTTTGATCCAACCACAGATGCCTTATTTCAATTATTCAATGCTACTCCAGGAGCTTATTATTATGTAGCAATAAAAGATAATAAATTGGTTGGTGGTGCTGGTATTTTTCCAACAGAAAACTTACCAAAAGGCACTTGTGAATTAGTTAAATTATATCTGCATAAAGATGCTAGAGGTACCGGTTTAGGTAAACAATTACTCAACAAAGCAATGGATTGGGCAAAAGAAAATGGATATACACAAGTATATTTAGAATCCATGCCTGAATTATCCAAAGCGGTAACTATTTACGAAAATGTTGGATTCAAAAGAATCAATCATCCATTAGGCAATAGTGGCCATTGTGGATGTGATATTTGGATGATTAAAGATTTATAGAAAGCGTATTACCACTTATCAACTTCTTCCCCACTCAAATTATCACCAGCGCTTGCAGGAGTATCTCTTGCTTCTAATGGTTTCTTTTCTGTGATCGTTTCAGGATCAATATCTGGAACTTCTTCCACAACTGTTGGTGCTTGTGCAACTGATGCTGTAGGTGTCGGATTTTGCGCATATGCGCCTTCTTCTGCCTCGTCGTGATTGAATGCATCAAAATCAAAGTCAGGCATTAAATCTGTTTTAACAAAATCTAATGCTTCTGTCAAAGCTTTTAAAAACTTATTAAAGTCTTCTTTATATAAAAATACTTTATGACGATCATATCCATTGTCGTCAAAACGTTTTCTACTTTCTGTAATAGTTAAAAAATAATCATTAGCACGTGTGGCTCTTACATCAAAGAAATAAGTTCTTCTTTTTCCAGCACGGATACGAGTACTATATACACTCTCTTGCTTCTTCTCGTTGTTGTCGTAATTCACTGTCTCTATTTTTAATTTTTACTTTAGATGTCTAAAATATTAAAATATTATGAAAAATTAAAAAAAATAAATTAAAAATATAAATGCTTTGTAAAAGCGCTCTAGGAAGGTGATTTAGACTGCTGAGTATGATACAATTCAGCATACAAGCCATTTTTTGCTAACAATAGTTCGTGAGTGCCCATTTCTGCTATTCTTCCATCTTCTAGATAAATGATTAAATCAAAATGAAAACCGAAAAATATTCGGTGAGTAATCATAATGGTAGTCTTGTCTTCAATATAATTTTTGAAGTTTTGTAAAATGGTTTGTTCAGTTTTAGCATCTACTGCACTTAAGCAATCGTCAAAAATAAAGATGGATGGTTTTTTAATCAATGCTCTCGCAATAGCTACTCTTTGCTTTTGTCCACCACTTAAAGTGGTTCCTCTTTCACCCACTAATGTTTTAAATTCATTAGGCAAGTTTTGAATTTCATGTTTAACATGAGCAGTATGTGCCGCGTTTATTAAATCGGTTTCTGCTAACACTTCTTTCAATCCAAATTGGATATTATTTTCAATACTATCACTAAATAAGAATACATCTTGTTGAACATATCCAATAGCATTTCTTAGTCCTTGGATATTCATTGAATTGATGTCAATACCATCAATGGTGATTTGACCACTATCTGCTTCATACATTCTAGTTAATAACTGTGCCAATGTTGTTTTACCTGAACCAGTTTTTCCCAAAACCAATAATTTGGTTCCAGCTGGAATACTTAAATTAAACTGATCCATTGCTTTCACTCCAGAATGAGGATAAGTGAAATGTACATTCTTCAATTCAATAGCCCCTTT